>JAEOTJ010000471.1 GCA_016839905.1 Promethearchaeota archaeon
AAAACCCTTGAAAACGATCGTATTTACATTCAAACCGTTCTAAGCGACTATGAGTAAAAACTTAAATTTCATGATCACCTAAAAGGTGTTATACCCAAAAAATTTAGTTTCTAAATTTACGCTTCTTTTTAATAACTAATGCTACTATACCAATAGCCATGAATATCAAGTAAAAGTTGCCGAATGGTATTTTGAGGGTTTTTTCTGGCTTATCTGGGGGAGGCTCATCATCATCATCATCATCTTCAGGTAATTCACCTAAAGTTATAACAAAAATGGAGGCATGATCTAATTGTATAGTCAAATTTCCCATACCATCATCAGTGAGTTCTAACACTTTCCATTCGTTAGAATCTACATCGAAATATAAGATATTAAAGGTCTCTGTAGTGTTTATATCATGCTGAATAGTAATATTAATCGGGAAATCTACTTCTGAACTCTTATTCACCATTATATCGAAAAATAGAACGCTCGTAACAGTAGATGGGAGATCTACGCCTGTTGGATTATCGGAAAAAGCAGCGTTTAATAGTAGGGTATCAGCATCCAATGTGATATTGAGAGTTATAGTGAAATTTAAATCTTCTACAAGACTAATATTAATTTGATGAAATCCCGCAGCCAGTATCGTTGCATTTTTATAATATAAGACCATACCCTCTAATTCTTCTTCACCCATATAGTTTAATTCATGGGCACATGCATATTTAAGTGTTCCATCGGGGAAATATTCAAAATATATATACCCTCCTGTTGTCGAATTATACATCTTAATCCAGTTAACACCATATAATATTTGATCAAAATCTGAGGTTACTAACGTTAGCCAACTTAATGCTTCAGCCATTTCGACCCCTGTTGTCCCTTTAGGAACCAATAGATTAAAAAATTGAGATTCATTTGACATGATTAGAGGTGATGTTTCACTTGCCATTCCAATTATCGAATTATTCATCTCCGATATCCAACTTTCAGATTGAAAGTCCCAAGTTGATATATTTGCTAATACTTGTTGAACAGACATAGTTATCATCCCCATCCAAAGAATAGTTGTATTTCTGATCTCTACAATTTCAACTTTTGTCTCATTTTCCATTAATCCAAAATATAAAATGTCGCCAATATCTACACTCCACTCTCCGATATCATCATATGGATTAAAATCTGTAATACGAGTAAAGTTTATAGAAGTGGGATCGGTTGAACCCAGACACATGAAAGTCTCTGCCTTTTCTAAAGTCCCATTGTCATAATATGTTAAGTTTAGATATGTACCTTTTGTATTATTAGCAAACCAAAGTGTTTTTGCTCCTTCATATACTATTATTTCTTCAAGTCCTCCTAAATAACCGTCATAAACAAAAGATAAAGCATTGGCACACCAATGTAGATCCAAAACATTAGATGAATTTTTTGGTATAAATGGATTTGCGTACATACCCAGTTGTTGCGAAAGGTCTCTCGGAAACATATATCCTTGTTCATAACAAATTGCTGAAGCATTAGAGGGGGGATTAGCTGTAAGGTTTGTATATTCCATTAATTGGTTTAAAGTTGAATTCCAATACATCTGTTTTAGAAATACACCATAACAATCATTTGGCATCATTTGGTACATGACAGGGCCTAAATTTCCGATTTTAGAAATATTATATACCAAGTCTAAGCCCCCACCAGGAAAACCTTCCATTTTCCAACCTATAGCTGTATCATTGTTAAAATCCCAATAATTACCCGCCCCATGCGGAATAAGATCAAAAATACGAGTGTAGTTATAGCACGCAAAATCAGGTACCATTCCTCCGAGTGTAGTATTTAATTCACCGTTTTTTAGAGTACCGTTGTCATAAAAATACATTCTTACATATTCATTAGAAGTAGCATCATTTTCTAACATTATAAGATTATTATCAGCAGCTGTGTTTGTTGTTACTATAGGAGTCATACTTGATATATAGAACCCAAAATCATTGATTAATCTCTGAGCGCACCAATCAAGTGGTAAAACAGATCCGTTTAATGGAATAAAGGGAGTACATAAAAGCTCAAGTCCGCCTCCAACTTTTGAACCACTAACAAAATCATCTAGGGTAGTAACATTGACCCCCGAACAGTTAACTATTGGCCGGGCTAAATTTTCTTCAAATTCCATTTTATCAAAATTAAATTGTATCTCAATTAATTGGACTAAATACCAAAAAGCGGAAGGGAATTGAGTATCTATAACATTCATTAATCCTATTTTTGAGATATTATATGTAAGAGGCTGATTAAGAATTAATAAATCACCTTGATATGCATTACATTGCCATCCTATAAATGTATTATTATCGAATCCCCATTTTAGGTTATCATTAGGTGCACTGGGAGGTGGACTAAATGCTGTATCTGCTCTTGCATCAATAGTAGTAAAATTTAGGGTTGTAATTGCTGTTATAATGAATAGTATTACAATAGTTATTATTGTAATTTTTTTTTTCATAATTAAATCCTCATTTAAAATTTTATAAATGATAATTATTATATAATTATTCATTGTTCTTTTTTAAATCTATTGTAGATTTTCAATTAAACACAGAAAAAAACCAATTGTGTCATGTAGATGAGGATATATTCGCTGAGATAGTTTCAATTTTGGATTTAATTCCATATCAAATACTTTTGTGAGACCTTCAACTCCGAATTTCTGTTCTATTTCAATTATTTCATAACTTGCTTTTTCTTTTAGCACTTCATTGACAACCAACTCGTTTTCTTCGGGTCCGATGGAACATGTGCTATATAATAATTTTCCCCCTGGTTTCAGTACTTCTAGTCCCGCTGTTAATATTTTTTTTTGAATCCGTGATAATTTATTTATATCATTTAGAGTTTTACTTTTTTTTCTTTTTTTATCCTGTCGAATTAAGCCTTCTCCTGTACAAGGAGCATCTAATAGTATTTTATTAGCCTTTATATTTAATTCATCAATGTTAATCGCATCTTGGTTTATTATAATTGAGTTTGAAATTCCCATTCTCCTTATATTCATTTCTAAAGCCGGAATTCTTTCTTTATTCTTCTCAATTAATAAAAGTTTTCCCTTATTTCCCATTATCTGAGCTAATTGTGTTGCTTTACTTCCGGGTGCTGCACACATATCAATCACTACGTCATTAGGTTTAGGATCTATAATTAAAGCTGGAAACATCGAAGCTATATTCTGTAAATAATAGTAACCTTGTAGATATTCGTGTAGAGAGCCCAAGTTCAATGGTGCTTTAAGAATCTTTAATCCATATTGAACAAGCTCAATTGCCTCTACTTTAAAACCCTTTTTTTCCAATCTAATTCTTAATTCAGATGGTTTTATTTTTAAAGTATTTACTCTTATAGAAGGAGTTAAGGGTTTTTCATTAGCTTCTAAAAGCTTTATCGTATCATCTTTCCCTAAGAAACTTAAGTATCGCTCAACCATATAGGGCAAATACCCATATTTTACAGAAAGCTCCGAAATAATATTTAAATCTTGGGAAATTATTTATCAACTCAGTAATTCTATGCTAATATTTAATAAAATATGATTAATTATAATTGTTGTTAATGATTGAAGTAGAAATTAAGGTAAGAATTTCGGATCCTGAATTAATGAGGCAAAATTTTGAAGCTAAAGGCGGAATTTACAAGTTATCACTACTTCATGAAGACACCTATTATAATATGCCAGAAAATCTTAGAGATTTTAAAAAAACGGATGAAGCTTTAAGAATACGCAAATCGGTAACATATCATAGAGAAGAGAAAAACTCAAAAAATCCATCTAAATATTATATCACATATAAAGGGAAAAAAATGGATATTTTATCTAAGACTCGTGAAGAATTAGAAACAAGTATTAAAGATGGAGAAAAGGTTAAGGAAATATTAACAATCTTGGGTTTTCGAGAAATTTTTACAGTAAATAAAGAACGAGAATTATATGAATTTAATTATAAAAACCATCAAATAAAGGCTTTAATAGATTATCTTCCTATTTTAAAAGAATATTTTATTGAAGTTGAATATACCACAGAATCAAATAAGGAAATTGATGAGGCTCGTGAAATTTTATTTGATTTTTTAGAAAATTTAGGATTTAAAAAAGAAGATTCAATTACCAAATCATATTTAGAATTAATTTTAGATAAGAATATAGGAAAATTAAATTAAATTCACATTGATTTACTTTCTCTTATTATTTCATGATGGCAAATAGAAAGTGAAATGAATTCATGAGCAATTAATCTAATATTTGCTAGTACTTCCACGTTTGAGGCTAATATTACTATGTTTTTTTCATTTCCTTGTAAAATTGCTTTATCATGAATGTGGCAATCATTAGAAATAATTGCTCTATCGATTTTAACATTCTTAGCAATATAAGTTTCATTATAAATTAAAGCCTCCTTGATTGTGGTATTGTCATCAATAAATACATTATCACCAATAATCACATTTGGACCAATCACACAATTTTTTTTTATAACAACATTTTTTCCAATAGTTACTGGGGGATATATTAAGGCTTTTCCTTCTATACTAACACTATCATCAATAATATTCTGACTATCCATATTTTTCAAAAGATCATTCATGAGTATAATGTTTCCTTCAAGTAATTCTTTGGGTTTACCTATATCCAGCCAAATTCCAGAGATCGGATAATGGTACAATTTATTTTCACTTGCGAGTATGGGATAAATCTCCTTTTCCATTGAAATTTCTTTATTCAGTTTTATGTATGAAAAAATCTCTGGTTCTAATATTATTACACCTGCATTAATAGGCATTGGAATTATTTCGCCTTTAGGTGGTTTATATTCCGATTTTTCAAGAAATTTTGTGATTCTTTGAGTTTCTTCATCAACTATCAAGACACCATAGCGAGAAGGATCTTCTACAGTTTTACCAGCAATGGTGGCTGTTCCTCCATATTTTTTATGTGAATTTAGCATGTCTTGAAAATCAAAATTTAATATAACATCCCCATTCAACATGAAGAAATTATCATCTTTCAATTGATCTTCAGCTAATTTAACTGCCCCTGCTGTGCCCATTGGGGTTTTTTCATCCGTATAATGGATTTTAATGCCCAATTTACTGCCATCCTTGAAATGATTTTTTAGAGAATCTGCCATTATGCTAACTGCTAGAACCATCTCTGTTACTCCAATCTTTTTCAAGAGCAGCATTTGCCTTTCAATTACAGGTATATTACAAACAGGCATTAGAGTCTTAGGAATGGTACAAGTAAGAGGTCTTAATCGAGTACCCCATCCACCGGATAATATTATTCCCTTTGTCATTAATTATAACCTTCCTTTTATCATTAATTATTAATTAAGGAGTTTTTATATCTATGTCTATTATTTCCATTATATCGAGTTTTTTGGCAAATTTTAAAACATATTTTTTCCGCTTTTTCTGAGTTTTATCTAATATAAGAACTGCGGGTAAAGACCAGAGGGCAATAAGAATTGGAAATGGTACTAAAAACATAACCATAGAAAAGTGTAATTGACTACCATATAACTCAAACATTATACCAACGAAAGTAATGAATGACAATATGACTGAAATCCCGGCATAACCCTTTAAGATGTTTTGAAACCAACCTCCCACGCTTTTTACTTCAATTGGCTCGTTTTTACCCCTTACTTTCTCCCGATTTGTATATACTAATCCTGCATCAGTCAAAAACCAAACCCCTGAAAATAATGCAAAAGCAATACCGTTTGTTACACTTATCATTACGAAAAGCATTGCGATGGGATATCCTGTTTGTATATTTATATCGGCAAGTAAGAGGCTAGTGAGAGCTGCATTAAAAACAAAAGATAAAGCAAAATTCATTCCCATAAGAGCAGGGAAAAAACCCCTAAAAGTATATTCAAACTTTTTCTTATGTTTCTTTTTTATTTGTTTTTCCTCATCTTTCGGTCTTACATCAATACCATATCTTTGTTTCCTGCCTATAAACGTTTTATGAAGGAAAAGGAACAAGGGTGCGGTTAAATATCCCATTAGTGCCCCAAGAATTGCAAAAAGAGGGATCATCCATATTAATAATGCCGCGTGTAACCCCATTGAACCCGGAATTAGGTTTAGAATCCCCTCCTCATTCCTCATACCAACTAGGAGTCCTATTGGCAGAAAGATGGTAATTGCTATTATAATTATTATTGGTTTTGTATATTTATTTGACATTATAATCTCTTCAAAAATTTTTAATAATTTTATTATAAATCCAATGCATTTAAACCTTTTAATTAAAAAAAAATAGTTCTTATATTAATCTATCATGATAAGAATTAAAAATTTTAATTAATTACAGTTATCAAGGTTTTAAAAAAACTTTATATTTTAAAAAATGCCTTGTATTCATGGTTTAGAGGAGTTTAATTGCCCAACATGTAGAATTGTGAATTCTACAACGCCAAGAATTTCATTAAAAATAAAATCAATACAAAATGATTTATTGAAACCTGAACATCCCCTTTTTCAGCAGGAATCTAAAAAGAAAGGTGAATTAATAAAAGAAATATTACATATACAGCCTCCATTAATTCATAATCCAATAAATAATATAATAAAGCCTAAAAATATTAATGAATTACCGAATTTTAAAAATAAATTATTTTTAGAAAGACTTAATGAATTAGATGTTTCTAAATTGGATACTTTTGGTATAACTAAAAAGATTCCTTTAGATGTACCTGAATTGAAATTAAAGAAGAAAGAATAAATTTAAACATATCTCTTGAGAATTATTATTTTTTTATCCTTATTTTAGTATTTTAGTTAGAATTAAAAAGTCTTAAAGATAACATAATTTTATAGAAAATTTAAAAAAACAATAAGGTGAAATTTAAATGGAAATATTTTGGTTAGGTCATGCTGCGTTTAAAATAATAACTTCTAATAGTAAAATCATTTATTTAGACCCATATAACGTGAAGAAAGACGATGAAAAGGCAGATATTATAATATCCTCTCATTCTCATTATGATCATTTTTCAAAGGGGGATATTAAGAAATTGTTGAAAGATGACACTGTGCTTATAGGTCCAACCAGTATTGAAAACGACTTGAAAAAATTGAATGGAAAACCATTGAAGATTGGAGAAAGCCTTGAGCATGAAGGTATTAATATCAAGTTAGTGCCTTCATATACCGTAAAAAAGGGAACTCATCCGAAAAGTAATGAATGGGCAGGTTCTGTAATAGAAGCAGGAGGAAAAAGCGTTTATCATGCGGGAGATACGGGAAGAATCCCGGAAATGAAAGAATTAGCAAATAGAAACATAACCGTCGCATTATTACCTTGCGGGGGGAAATTCACAATGGATTTTGACGAAGCTACAGATTGTGCTTTAGATATCAAGCCTGAAATCGTAGTACCAATGCACTCTTGGGGCACGGACTTAAATCCATTTAAAGACATAATGGCGAAAAAAGATCCTAACATTAAAGTTGAGATATTAGATAACAAAACCTTAAAAATATAATTATTTTTTTTTTTCCTTACCCGAAAATACTTAATATTTAAGTATCTTAAAAATGATTTAAAATAATATAATAAGAATAATAACATATTATAAATAAATAATATAGTTCTAAAGGTCTGATAAAGTATGGAAATTACTCAAAATTCAATGGATGAAACGCAAGTAGCATATATCTCCATGGAGATTGCATTAGATTCAAATATTCCGACATATAGCGGAGGTTTAGGCGTCTTATCGGGAGATACTGTAAGATCCGCAGCAGATTTAGAGATTCCAATGGTAGGAATATGTCTTTGTTATAGTGCGGGTTATTTTTATCAGCTTTTCAATGAATTTGGAGATCAAAAAGAGCAAGAAATCCAGTGGAATTTCTTCTATGAATTCGAGAAGGTTACTAAACCCATTACAATAAAGATTGAAGATAAGGAAGTAAAAATTTCGGCATGGTTATATAAAGTAATTGGTCAATCAGGTCATGTGGTACCTATTTATTTACTTACTACAGATGTACCGGGGAATGAGCCTTGGATGAAAGAAATGACAGGATCATTATACGATTCAACATCAAGATGGAATCGTATTGTTCAAGAAATGATATTAGGAATAGGAGGAGTGAGATTACTAAAATCCTTAGGATATAATAATATTAAGACATGGCACTTGAATGAAGGACATGGTTCTTTTGCTACCCTTGAGCTCTTAAAAGAGTTTAATGGTGATATTGAGAAGGTTAGGGAGAGGACTGTTTTTACTCAGCACACGCCTGTTCCCGCAGGTCATGATACCTTTGACTATAGTCTTGTTGAAAAGGTTTTTGTAGATAATCTTCCATCAAATATTAAGGAATTAGGTGGAGAAGAAAAGCTTAATATGACCGTTCTTGCTATGAGTCTTTGTAGATATAGTAATGGAGTTGCGAAAAAACATGGTGATATAGCTCGAAAAATGTTTCCAGAGTTTGCTGAAAGTATTGATCATATCACCAATGGAGTTCATCTCCCCTTCTGGGTATCAAAGCCTATAAAAAGAATCTTTGATAGAAAATGGCCAAATTGGAAATCTAATCCTTCTGTTCTCCAGAACGCCATAGAACTTGATGATTTAGAACTTTTTGATGCTCACATTGAAAACAAGTTTAATCTAATTTCCTATCAAAAGGGGCATAGTTGGAATCTCCTTGACGAAGAGCTCATTACAATATGTTTCGCCAGAAGATTTGCTACTTACAAAAGGGCGGTCCTCCTGTTTCACGACATAGATAGATTAGGTAAGATTTGCCATGGGAATGTTCAATTTATATTCGCGGGCAAAGCCCATCCAAAAGATCAAATGGGAAAAGATTATATAAAGAAAATATTTGAATCCGGAGAGTATTTATATGAAAATTATGGTGTGAAGGTGGTGGTAATGGAAAATTATAATATGGATTTATCTCATATGCTTGTTAGTGGTGCAGATATCTGGTTAAATACACCTGATCGCTATAGGGAAGCAAGTGGCACGTCAGGGATGAAGGCATCTTTAAATGGAGTATTAAATCTAAGCGTACAAGATGGCTGGTGGTTAGAAGGATATAAAATGAATCCTTTAGCTGGATGGGCAATCGGCCCTGATGATTCTGATCCAGATGATCCTGGAGTTTCAAACAATTGGGATATTGACTCTAACGTGATTTATGAACTTCTTGAAAAAGATATTATTCCCGCATATATGGATCATGATGATTGGGTGTTTCGGCAGAAGAATGCTATAGCTTTAGCGGCTTACTTCAATACGCATCGAATGATCGAAGAATATGCTGAAAAGGCATATAAGC
The DNA here is from genome assembly GCA_016839905.1 of Promethearchaeota archaeon. The sequence continues at coordinate 9,346 of JAEOTJ010000471.1, forward strand.
TTAAAAGGCAACCCGTTTGGAAATATACGGGCAAATAAAAAATATTATCCTTCTTATTTTTATTGATATTTTTTTATTTTCTGGTTTTTTTAAGAATTATTTTTTCAATTAAGAAGTTTAAAGGGACGGATTTTTATATAATCATCGAATATTTTCTGTTTAAAATAATCCTCAAGAGTCTGTTTTAAAATTGTTTCCATTGTATCTATACCTGAAACCAGACCATCCATATCTTTTGCTAAGAGAAGCATATATTCTGAGCGGGTCTCAAGATAAAAGCAACCAGGATTAATTGACGTCGATACAAGGGGTTTAATGATTTCATTTGCTTTTTTATGAGTCCTCATATCGGTGAATAATACAATTAAGTATTTTTCCGTGATTTCTTCTTCTAAATATGAGTCTCTTATTCCAGTAGCTAAAAGTAAAGCATTTAAATATTCTTTAAGGAGATCTTGAAGACGAGTTAATTCTTTTCTAAAATTAGATTTATTATGATAAAAAGCAAATTCTTTAGTAAGTTTTAATGGTTCTCCCTCAAGATAAGATATTTCTTTTGGATGTTGTTCAAATTTATATTTTTTGATATATTCTGACATGATTTTTTCACTATTTCTTTTTAATAATTTCTAATAAATTTAATTTAAAATCAGAAATTCTTTATTAATTAAGAATAAAACTCGATTTTTAAAAAATTTCTGGTTATTTAATGTAAATAAAGTAAAGGATTAGCAAGAAAAATATAATGAAATTAGGGAATTTAGAATTAGAAAATAATTTATTTTTAGCACCCCTTCAAAATACAACTACCGCCCCATTTAGACGATTTTGCAGGAAGTTTTATGAGATAGGATTAGTTTCTGTACCAATGATTTATACTAAAAATATCATGAATAATCCAAAATCTATTGAATATGAATTATATAAAATTGAAAATGAAACACCTATTAGTGTTCAATTAATTGGAAATGATAAAGAATCCCTAAAAAAAGCGATAGAATATTTAGAAAGTTATAAGTTTAATGTTATAGATATTAATGCAGGATGTCCTTCAAAACGAGCCATACGAGGTGAATATGGTGGTTATCTATTAAGAGATCTCTATAAGCTAGAGGATCTCTTAGAAACTGCCGTAAAGTATTCTTCCAAACCTATTTCTTTAAAAACAAGGTTAGGGTTCAAAAGACCTAAAAAGATTGATGAATTTGCTAAAATAATTAATGATGTGGGAATTGAATTTGCGACCATTCATACGCGATTGGTTAGTGACCGTTTTGATGACTCTACTCTTGATTTAGATACTTTAAAAAAATTAAAAGAAGTTGTAGAAATTCCCTTGGTTGGAAATGGGGATATAACTAATCCAATATTCGCCAAACATTTTTTAGATTATACTAATGTTGACGCACTAATGATTGGACGAGGGGCAATGGGAAATCCAGAAATATTTCGTCAGATAGATGAGTATTTAACTAATGGGATTGAAATTCCATTTAATAACAATAAAACACAATTAAAAACAAAAATCGAACTCTATGAACAAGTTCTAGATGACTATTTGGAGGGAGCCATTCTAAAATTTTCTCATGAAGAATATAAGTTTATGGAATTAAAACGAAATTCCATTTGGTTAACAAGAAATATTGAAAAATCCACTATCATTCGTGAAAATTTGAGCAAGACAAGGAATCTGGTCCAGTTAAGAGAAGAATTAATTAAAATTTATAAAAGAAATTAAATTAATTGATAAGATGACATCTCAAAACTATAAATCTAAATATTATCTTAGTAAACCAAATCGAAAGATTTTATTAAAGAAAATTCTCCCAATCACATGGATAGGGAGCATAATCTGGACATTAGGTCAAGTATTTTTTGGTTATCTTTATTTAACCTAGTCAATGCTAGTTTTCTCTATTTATGTTATTTTTTATATCTATTTAATAGTTCTTCTGGCGTGAAAACTCCATGTTCGGTTATAATACCAGTTACCAGTCTAAAAGGGGTAATATCAAAAGCATAATTTAAACATTTAACTCCCTCAGGGACAATTCGTACTTTTCCTAAGACATTACTCACTTCAGTACCATCCCTTTGTTCAATAGTCACCTTATCAAAAGTTTCATGTAATGAAAGTGTTGAAGTTGGGGCGGCCACATAAAAGGGTATATTATTATCTTTTGCTGCTAAGGCGACTAAATAAGTTCCAATTTTGTTAAAAACCGCATCAGAAGTGACTCTATCCGTACCTACGATAATTTTATTAATCTTCCCGAGCATCATCATTAATCCTGAGGAGGTATCAGATATTACATTAACAGGGATTTTATCATAATGTAATTCATAGGCTGTGAGTCTAGCACCTTGGAGCCGAGGTCTTGTTTCATCTGCTATAACTGAGATTTTCTTTCCTTCTTCAATTGCAGCTCTAACTGGAGCTAATGCGGTACCATACTGAACTGTAGCGAGTGATCCTGCATTGCAATGTGTTAAGACAACATCTCTATCTTCTAATAAAGCAGCCCCATTTTTTCCAATACTCTTATTTACATTTACATCTTCTTGAGCCATTATTTTAGCTTCTTCTATTACAAGTTCGGAGATAGCTGAGGGCTCATCGGGAAAAGAAGTTATTATGTTACATATTCTATCAACTGCCCAAAATAAATTTGAAGCAGTAGGTCTAGTACTTCTTATAGTTTCAGCCGCTTCTTCCATTGATTCAAGGAATCGCTCTTTTGGAAGAGGTTTGTATTCTATCGTGGCTAATGCTAATCCCATCGCTGCTGCTACCCCTATGGCAGGAGCTCCTCGAATGTTCATGACTTTTATCGAAGTAGCAACATCCCTATAATCATCAAATTCTAAGAATTTCAGCTCATGAGGCAAAATCGTCTGATCAATCATCTTTACCTTGTTATCTTTAGTCCATTCAATCGAGGGAATCATAAATAATTAAATATTCTAAACTTTAAAAAATTAGATTAATAATGTAATTTTTATATTAAAATAAAATGTAAAATGAATTATTTTAACAAAAATTAATTAATCTGAATCTATTCTATAAATTTAGTGAAAATTAGATGAATAGGTTTAAAGATTGGCTGAACCAAGCCATCCAGGATATAAATGCTGCGTCCGATAGCATAAAAAATGAGCATTATGAATGGGCATGTTTTCAAGCACAACAATCTGCTGAAAAGGCACTGAAAGCATTATTATTATTCATAAATATTGATGCGTGGGGTCATGGTTTAATCCATTTACTAAAGGAATGGAAAAGTAATGTTGATCAAATTATGGAAGAAAAATCACAAATAGATGATAATAAATTTAATGATTTAATTGAAAAATGTCAAGAATTAGATCGTCATTATATCCAACCACGGTATCCAAATGGATTTGCAAGTGGATATCCTGCGGAATATTATAATAAAAAAATAGCTGAGGAGTGTATAAATAATGCAAATACTATCATTAAATTTGTTAAAGAAAAAATTAAGTAGATATCCTCATCTAAATGAATTAGAATCTTTCATAGAAAAAATCGAAAAAATAGATTTAAAAATAGTATTACTCTATGGGTCTTTAGCGAAAGGAACATATACACAACATAGCGATATCGATGTGCTATGTGTATATGATAAAACATTTAAAAATCATAAAGAGCGATTTTTAACAGCATATAAATATAGCAACGGATTAGTCCAAACTAAAACTCTAACTTATGATGAATTTAAAGAAGGTCTTAAAGAGAGTAATTCTTTTCTACATGGAATTATGAAGGAAGGAATAATTCTTTATAGTAAAATACCAAAAAGAGATTTAATAGAGTGGATTAATATTGGAAAAGAAAAATTAAATATGAAATATTTCTCTCCCTATTAATATTTAATATAGATTTTAATATGATAAAAATATGTCTAATATTTCTCTAGATTCTACCAAACTTGTTAGATCTCCTATCATCTCTTGCTCTCGTAGAACAGATATTCCTGCTTTCTTGATGGATTGGCTTTTAGACAAAATGAAAAATAAGCGAGTTACTGTTGCGAATCCGTTCAATCCAAACCAGATTGCAATTGTTTCATTAAGACCTGAAGATGTTAAATGTTGGGTATGGTGGTCCAAGAATTTTAATAATTGGATCAAACTCTATAGATTGAATGAGAACCTATTTAGACAATATAAAGGACATTATTTCCAATTTACAATAAATTCTCCTTCTGAATTAGAAGGCAATTTAAACAATTCTCTAGAGGCACGATTAAAACAATTAGAATGGTTAATTGGAGAATTTGGGATTAACGCTGTAAGTTATCGATATGATCCTATTATTTTTTATAAACATAAAGGTTCAAATAGGATAAAAAATAACTTAAGTAAGTTTGAATATCTTATTAGTAAGATCTCTTCGCTTGGGTTAAGAGAAATGATATTTTCTTTTGCAACCATTTATTCTAAAGTAAATAACCGAATGAATGCAAGAGGTTATGTTCCTATCAATCCTTCTTTTGATAAGAAAAAGGAAATCCTTACTAAATTAATCTCGGTTTGTAATACTTATAATGTAAAAATGAAAGCATGTTGTCAACCAGACCTATTATCCATTGAAGGGATTGAGCAAGCTCATTGCATAGATGGTGGAAAGATTAAAGCACTTATAGGTGAGACCGTGACGGAGACAAGGGATACTGGACAGAGAAAGGATTGTGGCTGCACAAAATCAAAAGACATTGGTGGTTATTCGGGTATTTTTAAATGTAAGCATCACTGTTCTTATTGTTATGCTTCTCCAAGTCAAAAATAAAAAAAAATAATAAAGATAATGGGTATAACACCTTTTAGGTGATCATGAAATTTAAGTTTTTACTCATAGTCGCTTAGAACGGTTTGAATGTAAATACGATCGTTTTCAAGGGTTTTATACCTCATTTTTTCCTTTTTAGTACTT
>JAEOTJ010000038.1 GCA_016839905.1 Promethearchaeota archaeon
CTGTTGAGAAATGAGTGTATTCCCTAATAGGATCTGTTCAAGAGTTATAATATCTGTACTTATTAGACCTATAACGAAAAAGACAAATAAGCCGCCAATTAATTGAAGAATTCCTATAATATAATTAGCATTGTGAATTAATTTTAATCTGCCTTCCTTAAGTTCAATAATTTGGCCATCACCAATAGCAATCATATCTCGATTCATCTTTTTAATATAATAATAAACCATTTCTCTGAGTGGTATTACATCAAGAAGAACCGTTCCAAAAGTAAAAATACCAATATATATTAAAATTCGAAGAAATATCTCTCTAAATATTACATTAAATCCATCTATTGGAGAATTAATAATTGCAAAATTGGCGATAACAAAAATAAAAACACCCAAAGCACAAGTACTTATAAATTTTAAACCGGATATAGTTAGAACTATTGAATTCCGATCAGCAATCGTTAAAGCATAATAGCTGATACCTGCGGTAAGTATGATAATACCTAACAATACAGCAATTGGTGGTAAGATAAATACGAAGATTAAACACATAGAACCTACAAAAATAGGTAGGTAGGGAAAGAATGGAGCTTTAAATGGGCGATCTAATTCTTTTCTTTTATTTCTTAATATGACAGCTCCAAAATTTATAAATGCCAACCCAAATAAATAAATAAAACTTGTCAATTGAGCAGCTAATCCGAAGGAGGTTGTAAAAATTGTAAATAAAATAGCAATTATTAATGTGATAATCAATGAGTATATTGGCATTCCAGTTTTTTTACTTACTTTTTTTAGTCTTTTTGGGACATAGTTGTCTCGAGCTAAAGCAAATATGATACTCACAGCAGAGCCTATTGCAGCATTCATTGAAATTAATGTTGATATTATTGCAGCAATACCCATAAGAATGAATCCAAAAGGGCCTAATATTTTTTGTAGAATTTCAGATAATAACACAGGGGAATTGATTATTTCTTCTGCATTGTTTCCGATATTTATCAAAACTACAAATGTGATTAATAAATAAAGAAATAGTGTTATGATAATAGCTGATATAAAAATTTTCGGAATAGTTTTTGATGGATTTTTAAGGTCTGAACTTAAATACGCTAAATTAGAGGTAATTGAAGTAAAACCAATAAATAAAATTGGAAATACAAAAATGATTCCAATCATTTTATCTATATTCATTTCTGATAAAAGATAATCAAAACTGAAATTATCTATATTAGTAATGGGTGCAATTGTAATTCCAGAAATAATAAAAATTACCAAAAATAATATGAGGAGAATTGTTAATAATATTAATATTTTAGTTGCCCTCTGGCTTGTACGGAATATTAAGATCCCCATAAAAAGAATTGATAATATTCCAATAAATAATAAGTAATCATGTAAAAACGGGAAAAATACATCTATAGTACTGATAAATACTTGTGCAGAAAATGAACACGAAGCAATATTTGCAATCCAAAGGAAAAAACCGATAATAAAAGCCCAGAACCCACCCAACGCTTCTTTAGAAAAGGAATATCCACCACCGGAAACAGGAAGACTTGTTGCAAGTTCAGAAAAATTTAAAGCCGTTAAAAAAATCAAAATTCCTCCCAAAATCAAACTAATTAAAACTCCTGGACCTGCATCACCTATTGAGGGTCCCAGGAGAGTAAATATTGTTCCTCCAATTCCACAACCAACACCATATAAAATTCCACCTAGAATTCCAACTGTTCTTTTAGGAGGTATTTTTTCTTGTTCAGAATCACTCAAAATTTATTCCATTTAATATGCAATTCATATTAATTTAAAAGCTAAGATTTTTCTAAATGAAATATACCTGAAATTATAATTAGACATCCACCGATTAATGATAAAATCATAATTATTAATGGGTTTGATTCACCAAAATCAATAAGATTAAAAAAAAATCCAAATCCTATGATAAAAAAGATTATACTCATTCCAATTAATATTCCACCGAAAAATTTTGATGCTCTATAAATTAAAGATAATATTTCCAATCTATTTATTCGGCTTTCTTTATCTCTAATTTCTTCTTCTTGACCATCTAATTGCTTTTTTAGCTGTTGAAATATTTCTTTTGATTCACTTATACTTTTATCTATGGTATCTTTTGCTTTAGTTAATTTTTCATGTTCTTTTTCTGTATATTCTAACTTTTCAGTTATAGATTTTAAGTGATTTTCACGTTCGTTATGTTCAGCAATAGCTGTTTCAATTTCTACCTTTAATTCATTCAATCTTTTTTCATTTAGAC
>JAEOTJ010000472.1 GCA_016839905.1 Promethearchaeota archaeon
ATTTTAATAGCCTTTTCACATGCCCTTAAAGCTATTTGGTTGCGTCCTAAAACAAAATAAGATTTTGCCATTTTATACCAAACTTCTTTCGATCCAGGATCTTTACTTATAATTTCTTGAAATAATTTAATTGATTCCTCATGATTTTTTAGTTTAGCATTAGTTAATCCTTTATAGTAAAGTGCGGTTTTATCATAAAAATCCCATCTATTAAATTCACCCCCAATAATCCTTGGAATTCTGGTAAATTCTATGCCAGTCGTTAGAATTTTTTCTGTACAAGTTAATACATTTTCATAGGATTTGCATCGATAATAAATCTTCATTAGACTGGTCCATGCATTTAAATTATGCGAATTCTTAATAAGTAGTCTAATATTCGCTTTAATAGTGCTTTTCTTAATTCCTATAAAAGATACATCTTGATCAACGATAGCAGCATCAACACGAGAACCAAATATATCACAAAAGCAAGATATTGGAATTATTGCAAGTAAGGATGAAGGAAGCCAATATATTGCAAATAAAAATCCTTGAGGACCCTCAACGAACTGTCTTAAGGGGGGAAAATAAGCAATAATATATAAAAGAATAATATTAATGCATAGAATAGAAGCTCCAATAATAAAAAGATATTTCTTTCTTTTTTCCCTTTTTAATGATTTATTATATAATTCAATCAGAGGTATGAAAGCGATCTTAGGGGGTGGTTTTAAAGCGTCTATTTTTGAAATAACTGTTTTTAATTCATTATTTTCCGATGATTTCATTAAAGATTCTAGATTAATTTGCATTCCCATAGGCTTCTGAATACTGTTAAGATAATTCTTAGCTTCTTCATTATTCTCATCTCGATTGAGAAGGATAATTTTGGAAGTGCCCAGAGATGGTATTTGTATGTCTTTTAAAGGTATTAAACTTACAGTTTTTCCATTCTTTAATTTCTCTTTTAATTGATTTCCACATTCGGGACAGAAGTATAAATTTGTTGTAAGTTCCTTATCACAATTAGGACATTTTTTTATATCATTTTTATTATTCTCTTTCATCTATTAATTTACCTGATTTTTATTTTTCAATTTACAATTACTTCATTATTCACAATCAAGCAACCCTTCTTCGGATTCTGGATCTGGATGGACTGCGCCATAACAAGAAGAACAATCAATAATTTCAGCATTATATATTTTAAATATCATCTTTTCAGTATTATATTAAATACCTATAAATTTAAATCATTTTATGTAAAAATTAAATTAAAAGAACATTCTCCCTTCCTATCGCCTTTTAACAATAAAGATATTATCTAATCTGGGGATAATTGATATAAAAAATACTTAAAATTATTTTTTTAAAAAATAAGCACTATATCATGGTTTTCTTTATTATATTTACTTTATTGTGATTCAATCTTGAATTTATAATATTAATTAACAGGGTATTAAAATCCTTTATAAATGTCAATGGGTTAATATATCACAAAAGAGTAAAAAATTATTCAAATATAAAATTAAGATAATGGAAGAGAAAATTGTAGTTGGTTTTACGGGGCCTATTGGTAGTGGGTGTTCTACTATTGCAAAGGAATTCTTTAAGGATAAAAAAGAATATAAATATGCATCTCTATCAGAATTCATTAAAAAGAGCGTTCATAAAAAAATAACTGATAGAACACCAAATGTTTTAGATTTCCAGGATGAAGGTAATGAATTAAGAGAAAAAAATGGAAATGACTTCGTAGCAAAACAAGTCTTTATCGATAATAATGAATTGGAGGATAATCCTTATATTGTTCTTGATAGCATACGAAACCTTGGTGAAGTTGACTATCTAAGGAAAAAACTTGATAGGTTCTATTTAATAGGAGTTTATGCTGATCGAAATGTAAGATGGAATAGATTGAGAGGTGCTTATGAAGAACGGGAAAATATTTTCAATAGAGCAGAGGAAAGAGATCAAGGTGAAGTCTTTCCAAATGGTCAGCAAGTTACAATATGTATGGAAAATGCTGATGTAATTGTAATCAATAATGAAGATTTTTCTAAATATGAATCCCCTAAAGAAGAATTATTCCGTAAAATGGAAAAAATACACAGTTTATTCAAAGAACCTGGAGCTAGGCAACCAAGTTTACGAGAAATTCATATGAACAGAGCACTTTTCATAAGCTTACAATCAAGATGTAGAAAGAGGCAGGTTGGTGCCATTATAATTGATGAAAAGAATCAAATCGTATCTGAAGGATTTAATAGAGTTCCTGATGGGATAGAAGACTGTGAAGATAGAGTAAATAAATGTTATAGAGATGAGCAAAGGGAGGCATTTAAAGAAAAGATAAGTCAATGTGCTGCTTGCAAAACTAAGTTCCAAACTCCTGAAATATGTAATAACGACTCTTGTAATTATAGTTTTAAAAAAAATCTTAAAAAAAATGTAAAATTATTGGACTTATGTAGAGCACTTCATGCAGAAGAAGTTGCAATTTCTAATGCTTATAAGAACAACTTCATTAAATTTAATGATTGTATCTTATATACAACCACGTTCCCTTGTTTAATGTGTGCCAAGAAAATAATTGATGCTGGAATAAAAAATATAATATTTATTGAACCTTATCCTATTGAAATGGCTAGAGAAATGTTAGAAGAAGCAAAAATAAGGTTCCAAATGTTTGAAGGAGTAAAAAATATAGCCTTCTTTAAATTATTTAAAAAAAATAGACCTAACTAAGATTTCAATTTATTAAATCTTTTCTTTAGATCCAAAAACGGAAAGCATTATCGGATTACCTTCCTCTTCTTTTTGAGGGATTTTATAATTACACCCTCTCCAAAGACATCTCCAAACCTTATAAGTAGGATCATAATCTAAATCATCTTCACATTTAGGGCATTTAGGACGTTTTATTGACATTTTTTTTCACATTTTAAACATAATTATTAAATCATTAATAATTAAACCAGTAGATAGTTATAAATTTGTAA
>JAEOTJ010000473.1 GCA_016839905.1 Promethearchaeota archaeon
AGTTATAGATAAAATGTATATTAAAGAATTAGAAATATTGTATGATAAGACCTGTCAAAATGATAAGTTGATGATGTTTTTTCATAAATTATATTTAATGAGTGTGTTTGAATGAATCTTAAGCAAGATCTAAAAAATATCTTACCGTTAATAAAAGAATTAAAACTTTCCGAAAAGGATCTATTAAATCTCTATGAACAAATTCCTTTTAAAGAAGAATTAGGAAAATTATCTCAGATCATAAATTATGAAATCTCTAAACGATATAAAGATATGCTATTAAATAAAGAGACTACAGATAAGTTTATAAGCCTATTGTTAATATCTTTTATCCTTAAAAATGTTAATGCAGATAGGCGACCTATGATATATTCTAAGGAGCTTCCTTAAGGATGTGAATTTTAACAATTATAGGACGCTAAGAAACATTTAAAAATTACATTTTTTTTCTTTTAGAGGATTAATTTTGCTTTTTGTTTTTTTTATATATTTATTATTTTTTGGAAAAAAGATTTATATTTTAATATTTCATTAAAATAATAGATATGAAAATTAAAAAAGAAAAGACATTATTTTAAAGTTGATAGGAAGTTTTAAATACCAATTCTATTTTTAATTTTCTTAATTGACTATGATTTCTTTAGATATAAAGTATGGATACTTATAATTTATTAGAAGAACCGTGGATTGAAGCCATCGATAACAAGGGGCACGTCGAAAATTATGGTATTATCGAATTATTATTAAATGCAGATAATCTTAGTGAGATTATTGATAACTCTCCTTGTTTTAAATATGGGATGTATCGATTTTTAATCGTATTAATCACTGATATTTTTAAAATTACAGAAGTGGAAATTATTGCAGACTTAATTACTCAGAAAAAGTTTTCAAGAAAAAGAATTGAACAATATGCTAATAAACACTCTGAGAGGTTTTGGTTATTTAGCGACGATTCCCCATTCTTTCAAGAGCCAAAATTAAAAGATTTAAAAAAAACTAATTACATTTCCACATTAATACACCATCTTCCTCAAGGAAGAAATCCTTATTTTTTTACCCACCTATATGAAGATGAGAATTCTGTATCTCCCGCCGTGTGCGCAAAAGCTATACTTTCCTTCATTCCTTTTGGAATAGGTTTAGGTCGCAGTCATAAGAACAAGGAAGGTAAATTCGTTCCATATACAAGCGGAATTAATAAATCACCTCCCTATTATTTTTTGATAGAAGGTAAAAACCTTTTTGAAACTCTTGTATTAAATTCTAGTTATATATCCAAAAAAATAGGACCTCCTTTTTGGAAATTAAAAGATTTAAATTATAATAAACCAAAAAAGACAGTTTCAACTCTTTTAGGCATGACTTTTTTTCCAAGGCAATTATTATTAATTCCTGAAGAAGGAGGATATTGTACTTATTCAGGCAAACAATCAAATATTTTAGTGTCTAAAATTAAGATCTTGCAAGGTTTAATTTTTAAAGAAGATGAAAAAATGTGGAGAGATCCTCATGTTTGCTATTTGAATGGGAAGACATTGAAACCATTGTTAAAAAAGCTATTATGGCAAGATTTTAATACATTATTATTATTAAAAAAAGACAAAGAAGAGTCTAATGGTAATGAAGAATCACACATTCTCCCTAATCATAAAGAAAATAATAATGAGCCTCCTTACGTTATCGAGCAATATAAAGAAATGATGGATTTATTTAATCTCCCTTTTCCGGACTTTTTAAAGTTAAGAGTTTTTGGGCTATTCATAGATCCTGAGAAAGCAGCCAAAATATTAAATTGGGTTGAGACTTCAATAACATTTTCTTTAAAGATTTTTACAGATCCTAAATTAAACCATATAGTTATCGAAATAATTGATTTGACAAAAAAAATTGCTAGACTTTTTGGAAAAATAATATTCATCTTAATTAAAAATAAGGATTATAATGCTCATTTTAAATATTGGTCAAGATTAGACGATGAATTTAAACAATTGATTTATAAATTATCTTCCATTGATTCCTCTGATAAAAAAGATATGGACAAATTATTAGAAAATTGGAAAGAAAAATTAATAGAAGTTGCAGAGAGTATTATAAGGTCCAAAATGGAAAATCCAATAGTTAATAAAGATAAAATTAGATTATTAAATTATTTTTACTGGGAGGCAAGAAACGAATTGTCATTAAAAAAAAAGAAATCAACATTTAAATTACAAAAGGAGCCATTTTTGAATTATTTGGAAAAAATTAAAAAAGATAATAAAAAATTTATTTTATTCGAATTAAAAAATGGATATGATGAAGACCCAGGAAAATGCATAGATATGCAGCCTTTCTTGATTCCTTGGGTTCAGAATATCAAAAGCCCTTGGAAAAAAAAAGTATTTTATTTTATGGCACACATTTATGCAGCTTATCCTTTAATTGGCAATAAAGAAAATGAAGGAAAGAATTTAGGACTTTTATTTAAAGAAATTTGCGAAGAAAAATTGAATTCAAGCACTTTTATTAACATATTTAAAAATATATTGAAATCCAATCCAGAAAATCTCCTTGAACGAATAAAGGAAGGTATCTTAATAGCAAAAAAATTTAAATTTACATTGGATTATAATGAATTGTTTTTTGATTTAAAAAGATGGCCTTATGAATCTAGATTCCATCCTCGGGAAAAATGGGCGCAATCTTTTTGGAAAATTTCTAAAGAAAATAATAAGAATAATAAAAATAATAAAAAAAAAGAGGTTAAAACATAAAATGGTAAAAATAGAATTACATATTCTTCAGAATTTCCCTGTATCTAATCTCAATGCAGGGGAGAATGGTAAGCCCAAAAGTATGGATGGTTATGGAGGCTTTCCAAGAGTTAGAGTCTCGAGTCAAGCTTGGAAATACGCAATGCGAAAAGCGTTTACATTTGAGGTCGGCAAAAGAACAAGATTCTTGCCAAGAGCGATTTTGGAAAAATTAGAAGAAAATGGAAAGAAAAAGGAAGATATAATAGATATCATCAAGAGTGTCTTGGCCTTTATATTTCTTCCTAGAAAAGATAGAACTAAAAAAAAAATTGAAGATATGTTTGATGATGAAAAACTTAAATTAAAGACTGTAATTTATGTGAATAAGGATCTGCCCGAAAATATTGCCAAGGTCATTCTTAATAACCTTCCCATTTTTAACTCGGGAAAAAACGAAGAAAAAGAAGCAATTTTAAATCCCATTTTTGAAGACATTAAAAATAATATAAATGCCGACATTGCTCTTTTTGGGAGAATGTTCGCAAGTCAGCCTTCTCTAAATGTTGATGGTGCGGTGTCTATGGCTCATTCCTTTTCGGTTAATGATTTAGATGCTCAAAAAGAATTCTTTATTACTTCAGATGATTTGAAAAAGAAAACAGAAAGAGGGGCAGCACATATGGGAAGAGGGGACAATGTTCAATGGTTCTCTAATCCATGTCTTTATCGCGTTGGCACATTGAACTATGATCTATTGCTAAGTAATAATCAAGGGAAAGAAGACTATACTAATGATGTATTAAAAGATTATATTGATGTTTACATCAAGTCCATCCCGCAAGGCAAACATAATTCGATGTATGCGTCAAACCCTCCTGATTTTATATTAATTGGAATCACGGAAGGTCAAACCAATAGTTTAGCCAATGCATTTGAGAATCCAATTAAGGTCACAAGAGAAAATCAAGTTAGCGTCTTAAATCAAGCCATTGAGCGAATAGACTCCTATATAAAAGATTTAGGTAGATTTTTTGGGTTTCCTGAAAAATTGTTTTTTGCGACCATTGGAGATAGAAAGACGCCCTTTTTAGATGAAAATGCGGCAAAATGCAAGAATATCAATGAATTAATTGATAATGTCATAGCTTCCATAAAAGAGATGAGATGATTATATGGGAATTCCGCTCATGCATCTAAATTTGGATGCTCCACTGCAATCTTGGGGCATTCGGTCCAAATGGTGGTATCATAGAGATACGTCTCATGAGCCCACTAAAAGTGGAGTGGTCGGAATCCTCTCAAGCGGATTAGGACTGGAGAGAAATGATCCTAAGATTGAAAAATTACATAGAGAACTAAAAATGGGAGTTAGATGTGAGAGAGCATTCACCCTTATGGGAGATTATCAAACCATTACGGGAGGATATTACTCTGCTGACCGCAAATTCATATATGATGGAATTATTCTTAATAAGGATTATCTTCAACACGCATTTTATTTGGTAGTGCTATCAGGAACGCAAGAATTATTAAATAAATTAAAAAAAGCCTTAAAGAGCCCAAAATATGATCTTTTCCTGGGTCGTAAGAGTTGCATCCCCGCTTCGCCAATTTTTTCAAAGATTTCAAGGAGCTATCTTTCAATTAAGGATGCTTTGGAAAAAATTCCTTGGTCGCTGGAATGGCGCTTGGAATTCCCTCAATATTTCGTTATAAACGAGATTCCCGAAAAGCTGCGCTGCATTATTGATGACTCAGAAGGGAACATTCTTAAAAATGATATACGGCTAATCAATGAAGCTAAAATACGAACTTTTAGTTCTCGAAAGGTTTCCGAATTTTTTGTTAAAACTCCATTAAAAAACGAAAAAAATGTGGAGGCTTTCAATGTTTCTTTCTAAGCTAACTTTAAACAAAAACAATATATCAGTATTAAAAGACTTGAAAGATTGTTATTTAATGCACCAGAGACTTCTACTTGCATTTTCTGAAAAGTATGTTAGCCCAGATTTTGATTATTTTGAAAAAGTTAAAGAATTTAAAGATGGGCAATTTTCCTTGCCATATAATACTCGATCCTTTTATGAAGTTCTCCATAGAATCGAAAATAATGATTATATTTTAGTTCAATCGAGAGTTAAACCACATTGGAATGCTTTGTCAAAGGATTATTTAATAAATAATGAAAATGGAGGATGTCAAATTCATGATTTAAATGATCTACAAGAGAACTTAAAAGAGGATCTTTCTGTGCGATTCCGCTTAAAAGCCCATCCCACTTTTTTTATAAAATCAGAAAATTCAAAGACTCATCGAAGGCAGCTTTATAAATCAGAAGAAGTCCATCAATGGATATTTAATAAAGCAAAAAGATTCGGCTTTAAAATCGAGCATATATCTATTAATCGCCAACCAAATATCAAAGGAAATAAATCAAATAATCAATTGAATTTATTTGCTTTTATATTTGAAGGTATTCTCACGATTATCAATCTCGAGGATTTCTGGGAAGGGTTGCGAAAAGGTATCGGAACAGCAAAAAGCTTTGGGTTTGGATTATTAAGCATTGCCCCCATATATTAAAGTCTTTACATAATATGTATTTTAAAAATTATAAAAAAAGAGGTGTTTTCACAAGAACAATATCATACGTTTTATTGCATTGGAATTGAAACAGTTAAGACAAGTGAAGTATACTAAAAACAATCAAAATCTTTAAGATATTATTTTAATACGAAAGATTTAGTCTTTTACTCCTACACGCAGGGATGATCCGACTCCTTTTGAGATCACTACAATTGTTAGCCAATTTTACCCCTATACGAGGGGATGATCCGAATGATTTCCACAAGACTGCAAGGTTTTTTTAATTTCCCCCCCATACGAGGGGATGATCCGAATTTTATTCTACAAAATTTGAATTATGAGAAATCTTACCTCTACACGCAGGGATGATCCGGATGGAGATCAAATTGCAATCAGAAGCAATTCATTTTCCCCCTACACGCAGGGATGATCCGCTCGGTTCAAGTTATTCTCCTACGATTATAAACTTTTACCCCTACACGAGGGGATGATCCATTTCCTAATTATCACGGGATTTCCCTTTTATCCTTTTACCCCTACACGGCAGGGATGATCCGATGAATGTTACATTTTAGCTGAAATTGAAAACCTTTTATCCCTATACGCAGGGATGGTCCAGATATTAGCAATTTGCTTGACAGCAATCATTCCTTTTGCCCCTATATGCGGGGATGATCCTGATTAATAAAATAAGGGAGTATGAATGGTGACTTTTGCCCCTACACGCAGGGATGATCCTGGGGTTCAGAAGATTATGATAGTATGCGTAGTAATTTTACCCCTATATGAGGGGATGATCCGGCCTAAAAATTTTGATCTTGCTTATGTAATTAATTTTGCCCCTATACGAGGGGTTGATCCTGCAACATTGCAGAACTATTCTCAGCCAAGATTCTTTTACCCCTATATGCGGGGATGATCCGTAAGGGGACTATGAAATCCCTAACCTTCTATTATTTTACCCCAACACGCGGGGATGATCCTATTTATTTCAGAAAATAGGAATAAATCATCAACTTTTACCCCTACACGCGGGGATGATCCGCTCGGTTCAAGTTATTCTCCTACGATTATAAACTTTTACCCCTACACGAGGGGATGATTCCCCCTCGATCAACCAAGTTATTCATACGTTAAGTCTTTCTCTTATATAATGTGATGCAATTCATTATAATTCAGTTTAAGAGTTTTTTGTTTTGATTGTTTTCTTATTTCCTTTTATAAATTAAAATTAGTTCATTTAATTTCTTAATATTATTTAGGATTATTAGAAAAAGAAAAAAGAAAGAAAAAATAGTTTTAAGCAGGTAAAATATTAATTCCAGATAACAATGGATCTTCTTCAAAAATATTATTTTCTGAAGGTTTTTCTTCAAAGGACACTTTAGAATCAAAAAAATTTATATCATCATAAGGGTCAATAATAGGTTCTAAAGTATTCTCTCTTTTAAGGGTCTTTAATAAAAAATTCTCAAATTCCTCTACCTTTGATTCTTTTGGCAAGATTGATCATATCCAATTTTATTTTTTTTTTTTGGTAGTATAAAAAATAATATTTTCCCTTATAAATGTTTCTCTAAACCCCTTCTCATATTTAATAAGGATCACGAATAATTATTAAAAAATGATCCATTATGTTGTTTTTTAATATTTCTTTCTCTTCTTTAATAAAAAAAAACAACAGCAACAACTATTGACTACGCTTAATTTTCTTTTAGTCGTTTAAATATATTTATAAAAAAATTTATATATTAAAAATCTATATTTTTTAATAAAGAATCTATATTAAAAAAGAATTTCTTTAATAAATAATAAGATTCCAATGAATAAGTTTTCCTCTTTATATACATTTATCATATTAATTAAAGAAAATGTGAATGATAATGAAAAAAGGCTCAATGAATGTTTTAGTAGAAGAATATTATATAGATGAGTCAGGAAAGGTAGATATTTCTTATGACATTTTAAAGGATTTTTTTGTTATATCTATGAATAAAGTTCCAATAGGCTTAAATGACGCTCAAAATAGAATAATTCTAAATGTAAAGGTAGGAGAGGAATATACAGAAGATTACCAAAAGTCTAAGGCAATTAGAGAACGAAGGTACTTGCATTATGAGATAATTAAAAAAAATAAAAAAAAAATATTTAGATTTGATTTTACACTTTCAAGAATACTCCAGCGATTTATTGGTCATACTTTTAATTTAATCCATATTCAAGCTGAAGATAAAGGTAAGGATTTAGATTATATTAGATTTGATTTCCAAGAAGATATGGGTGATTATTATCCAAGAAGGGTCTCAGCTACCATAAAGCAAGGGACTATATTAATAAACCGAGTGGCTCCACCGAAATTGCTATCATTTCTCATAGATTTGAAGAAAAAAGCTAAAGGTAAAGATATTACTTATGCAACTATGAAGATTCATTCTCTTATAAAAGAAAAGAATATTTATGATATTTTAATTACTTTTAATAAAGACTCCATTAATAAGATTAAAACAAATTTAGGAGCGGATGTTTCTGTATATAATATGCGGAGTTTCTATCTCAAAAAAAAGGAATATGGAGAATTTATTAAATCAGAAGGAATTTTATTCATTAAAGTTTATCATCTTGATGATATTGATAGAAATTTTAAAATGAGGTTTTCCTTAAAAACAGAATTATATCATAATTTTTTAAATTCTCAAGGAATTAAAAAAAAAGAAATTGATAAATTTTATAATGACTTTCAGGAAGGCGAAAATGTTGAGAGATATATATCTGATTTTAGCTCATTTTTAAAACACATTCAAGAACAAGTTGATATAATCCAATCTCTGAAACCAATTCAGGAACAAATTGGAAGCATAGATATTGATTCCTTGAACATTAATCTTAAATTCTTAAAAGAGCATTTCATTGAATGCATTTTAAAGAAAAAATCTTTTATTTTTATTTTAAATGAAAAATATTATGATGATTATTTAATTAGAGAAGGGTGCTATGATTCTTTAAATGAGATAAATGTATTAAAGGATAGCTCTGAAAAAATGAAAGGAATTGCAGAATATTTTTTAAATGTTAAATATTTCTTGGAAGAAGTTAAATCTCTTAATTTAAAAGATTTAAAAGAGGATTTAGATAAAAAACAGTATTATGAAAAGTTAAAGGCTAGCTTAGAAAATATTGATTTTGACGATTATGATTTTGATGATATTGAAAAAAGAAAAAAATTTTATGTTGAGGTAACCTTGATATTTATGAATAACAATGATATTTTGATTACTCTGGACCCTACTTTAGAAATAGACCCTGATGTAAATTTGGTGAATGAAGAAATTGACATTGCTTACAATAGGGGTTTAATATTGTTTAATCAAAAATATAAATCAAAAATCGA
>JAEOTJ010000099.1 GCA_016839905.1 Promethearchaeota archaeon
TGTTTATTTACGGTGTTGATACCATTATTGCCCAGACAATTTGGAATCAAGTAGGAAATGGTACTGTGATAATCTCATTCTATGCAAATGATTCAGCGGGTAATTGGAATTTCTTGAATTTAACAATTCGAAAAGATATTATTTCACCAGAGATTGTAAATATAGCTCCTTTAGATAATGATATCTTCGGAAGTGGTGCTCCCAGCTTTGACATAATAATTACAGAACCAAATCTGAATGCATCATGGTATCGTCTCTGGAATGGTTCGATTCTAACCGATGTAAAAGTGTTTATTTACGGAGTTGATACCAAAATTAACCAAACTATCTGGGATCAGGTGGGAAATGGCACAGTAACAATTTCATTCAATGCAAATGATACTGTCGGCAACTGGAACTTCTTGAATATAACAGTGAGGAAGGATATCTCCATTCCCATAATTAATATAAACAATCCAACAGAATGGGAATTATGTAATATAACTGTTCCAAATTTCGATGTAGTAATCACAGGAAGTAACCTTGATGACCAATGGTATTCATTCTATAATGGTTCTGCTTGGATTAATAATGCCACATGGACAGGATCTCTTGCTCAAACAGTTTGGGATCTTGCGGGAAATGGTACGGTTATAATCAAAATCTGGGCAAACAATACTGCTGGAACTGAAAGTATCGCAGAAAGAAATCTTAGAAAGGATATCATAGCACCGATTCTCGTTATTACAAATCCAGTAAATAACACTCCCCGAGCGAAAACGGATAGGATCTTTAATTTTACAATTCATGAGGTAAATATCCATAAGATGTGGTACTCAATTGCGGGAGGCGATAATCATTCAATTGAGCCTATTGATAATGGTACCCTTAACCAAGCAGACTGGGATGCAGCTTGGGAAGCAACGATCTACGGAGCAACATTTACAATCATATTCTGGGCTAATGATACGATGGGAAATATAGTAAAAGTGACTATTTTAGTAAAAACAGATAAGCAAGCTCCATCTGATGAAGATGATGAAGATGGAATTTCTGATGGAGCGGGAATGATTATTACGATTGTTTCAGTTGCGTCAATATTAGGAGTCGGAGGAGCTGGAATTTTATTCTTCTTGAAGAAAAAAGGATCAAGGGCTCCCTAATCTAAATAAAAAGATACCTTTTTCATGAAATAAACATTGGTCTTCAATTCCTTTTTTTTTTAAATAGATTAATTTATTAGAATTCATGATTATAAAGGGCGATAAATTATTTTCAATTTCAGTTGTATTTAAAAACTTTAATTTTCTTTAATAATTATTGGTTTACAGACTAGATTAAATATTTATGTATGGATTTCTATATGTAAATCATAAAGGATTATTTTCTGCGAGTTGTTAAGATATGGAAAAGGATGACGTGAAGAAAGGAACTTCAAGTTTAGATAAAAAACAAGAAAAAGAATGCTCCAAGTGCAAAAGAGTTATTTTTCCTGGGGAATATTATGTGGAAGATATCATCTCTGATGAGATTACCTGTTCCGAGTGTGATGATAATAGAATCCTTGTAAAAGGAGAGATCTTCTTTTCTATAGACTAATTTATAAACGATTTCTTAGCTTTATTATGTTTATTCTCCGCCGGATATCCGAAACGGATTTTGATTCCAAATTTATTACTGATAATAAAGGATTTGATGAATTAAATCCTGATGGAACTTTAAAAAACTATTTGGTACAAGATATTATTAAGGATGGAGAATATATTACTTATCTTTTAATTGAAAAAAAAGATGATGGAGAAAATTCTGAATTATTAGCTTTATTCAGATATAAATTCACTTCAATTGAAGAATTTACTCAAAAATTAATAGAATGCAATACTCCTGCAAATGATCAAACTATAATTAAAAAGAAGATAAAAGACTCAAAACTGAAAATTATTTATCTAAGTAGAATTGGTGTCGTTAAATCATATCAAGAAATGAATATCAGTCAAATTATGAGAGAGTTTTTTGAATTATTAATATCTAGAAATAGAGAAAATGTCTTGATTTATGTAAAGATCTTAAAAAATCTAAAAAAAGTCATTGGTCCTTCTTATCGGCTCATCGGAAAGAATGAAGATAAAAAATGGGGAGAATATTATTTAGCAAGTAGAATTATAAAATTTGAGCCTCAATAATTCTCTCAATAAATTATCATTTTATTTTTCTTTTAATACAAGTATAAAATATTATAAGAAATAAAAAGCAATATAATTGAGAATTACACTTATCAAGTAATTAATTTAATATTTAATTCCTTTTTTTTTAATGAATAGATTAACAATATAAAATCAGAGATTTTTGTTTGAATATATCTTATAGGCAGAGAATTTACCTCGATTGTTGAACTCATTAATATTAATATTATTATTAGTATATTTAAGCTTTCAGATTAATGATTTTCAAGATATTGGAAAAAAATTTTAGAAAAATACTGAATTTTGCACTCTCACAAAAAAAATTTTTCTTTATATGTAGACAATTCCATATTTCTTAAAATTAAAAA
>JAEOTJ010000474.1 GCA_016839905.1 Promethearchaeota archaeon
AATCTGATTTGTGTTATCCATTACTGAAAGCACCGCAAAGTGTTTTAAACCTAAATCTACTCCACTCTCAATATTCCTCTTTTTAATACTATGGGTTTGAGATTGTTTGGATACTGCCTTTCTTTTGACTTCGAAAGGTAGGCTTAAAATCAATTTACGACGCTTAAAGCTGATAACTGGCACTTTTGGCAAGCCTCCCTCTCCAAGTAAGGAGGCAATTGTGCCTTTTTTATCTTGAATCTTAAGGTTGATAAATTCCCTTTGAATAAAACTAAGTTTAGCTTTAAGACTTGAATAGTCAGGCGTATAAACTTGTTCCAATCCTTTAATGGGAATTGAAAGTTCTTTTATTTTGGGAATTTTGGTTAGGGTATTAATTTTGTGACTAATGATATTTAAATCATTGAGCAAAACGGTCATTATTTCTTTAGTAATGAATAATTCTTTAAAATGCTCCCGAATTTTATTTTGCAAAACTCCTGTAAAGAACCATATGAATCCTTGGAGATCGGGATTAGTTAGCGGCGATTTAATGTAAAATGGCTTGAAAATATGTTTAGTAAGAATTATATTAGGATTTTCTAAATAATCTTGAAATACATCATAAAACGCATTAAGCAGAATGCTCCAAACCTCTCTCTTGGAGAAATTTTTTATACTATTTTCCACATGACTTTTTGAAACATCCATCTGTACTTTTCGATTTTTTTTATAAATCTTAAAGTCTTGCTGACTCATAGTCTTTTTGATTTTTCGAGTATCCTTCTTCTTTAATTTAATAAAATATCTATTTAAAAAATATTTGGGAAGGTCAAGGATTTTTAGTTTGATAATTTTTGTTTTCTTTTTATAGGAGAAATCTAAAATGCATTTTTTTAAAAAATTTTGAATGGAAGGATTGTTTTGAGAGAATTGATTCAACCTTGTTTTTAAAACCGACTCAAGAGATGAATTCCTTAAAAAAATATTCCGAATTTGCCCTATCATGTTGTCAATGAAAAAATACGAGAAGTTTTGACGAGCTCCAAAAAGGTCTTGGTCGAGTAATGTGAAAATAGATTGGAGGATATTTTTAGGAGTGCCTTTTCCCAATAGAAAATTGCTTATTAAACTGGAATTAGAGTGAAATATGCCCTCTAATCTATCAATAATTCTCGTCAAGTTATGATTGCGAATGAGCCAATTGCGAACCGCATGGAATGGATATGTCGTGGCACAGCGCCTAACTCTTTCCTTTAATTCAATTTCCTTAAACTGATTTGCGCGAACATTTGTAAGATGTAGATTTGAGTAAATATTCTTATGAATAAAGGAGTTTGATGTTTTCTCAAAGTTTTGGACTGTTAGCTTTCCGTTTTGAAGTGACCGAATTAGAATGCGAATGTAAATATTTTCGAGGTCGCGAAATTTAACCATCCTGTCTGTTATTTTTTTGTATTCTTGTCGCTTATAATAAGTATCGGGTATCAAGGCAAATTTTCTCGCGATTACCCTATTTCCACTTTGTATGGCATAACTTTCTAATTCAAAAGGTTTTTCAATAAAAAGTCGATTTTTGAATTGTGTTCTGGGGCGGCTAAAGCATGTTTTTCCAACACAAAAGAAATCGTTTTCGTAGGCCATTTTAATTAAAATACTGAACATTCAAATTTTCTTGTATATAAGAAAATAAATTTTGGAGTTTAAATATATTTATTTTTTTTCTTTTTTTCATTCATATTTGACATAAAAAGAATCTCAATAATATTATGGAGTGTTTAAAAAAAATGAAATTTTTGAGGAATAAAAAACTAAATAATATAGTAGAGAAATTATTGTTAGCATTTATTAAAATTGAATTAATGGATTACTAATAATTAACTTAAACTTAATAACTCTGTATAATCTTATTGTGAATGATTAAAGAATAGTTTAAGCTTTGTTTTGCGCTAAAGCTCTTTTTCTATCATTATATTGTTTTTGTTTTTCTCGAACTTGAGGTCTATTATCATAATAATATTGCAAGCTCTTAGTCTTTAAGTCTTCTTTATGATCTTCATAATATCCTTTTTATCTTTCTCTAACATGAGTAGTATGCGTTTCATAATATGTTTTACTTTTCGTCTTATACCTTTCTTGATTGTTTAAATAATATGAATGTCTTTATCTCTGTAATTTCTCTTTGCGACAAGGTTCTGAGCAATACTTCTTACTTGTAGAAGAATTAAAAACGGTAAGACAAATTGGACATAGCTTTTTCATAAAAGTCTACCTAGACTAACAATACTGATGTTAAAAAACATTTTTTAAATCATAAACTTTCTTAAAAAAGTATAAAAAAAATAAAAAAAAAGAAAACTAAATGGGTTTATAAAGGATACCTAGTAACTGATGAATGCCCAATAGCTGTTCACATTTATCAAGGAAGAGCTCTTTGTACTCTTGAATCAAGTCACCTAAATCTTCACAGACCCTAACCTGTGCTGAAAACCTAGAATTATCCTTTAACAATGAACTAATTAAATTCTTACGATTGTTAAGCAAATCTTTAATTACTTCTCCTTTTAAATCCTCATCAGGAACCAAAGCCTGTAAAAATTTAATATCGTCTTGAATCTCTTCTATACCTATCATTTACAAATGCACGCTTTATGATTTTATTTTTGAATTTTAAAATATAATATTTTGGTTTTATTTAAATAAAAATTCTATGAAACTCAAAGTATTTTTGAACTATTTATTTAAATACTACAAGGAAATTTTACAGAAGGAAATAAAATTTAATATGGCTGTTTAGGCATTTCAATTCTCATAGAAAATTTTAGATAAAATTTATAAATAAACATCTTTTGTTCAATTATTATGAAAAAGAATGTAAAGATTATTACTAAAAAAGGGATGGAAAGGGGACTGCCTACTTTACTTCATGTTAAAGAGACTGATAAAGGTCATACTAAAATTAATGAAGCATATGAAAAAACATGGAATGTATTAAATGAACTTTTAATAAAAGCACATACTCTTCTAAAAAAGGGAGGCTGCAATGAAAAAAATCTTAAAGATTTTTATCTTCTTAAAGATAACGCCTATTCAACTATTATGGGTAAATTGGATTTATATTTGGAAAAAAAAATAAGAAAACAGATGTTAAATATTTTGGATAAATTTATTGATTATTATAAAGGTAAAAGTTATCTTAATGACTTAAACTTAAAAAATGATACACTTAATTTAAAGGATGAGCAAAAAGAAAAAAATAAACAAATGTTTGAAGAATTGCGTAAATTAATTGATAATTTACATAAAAATATCCGTAAAAAAATATAAAAATTTAAAGAATTTTAATTGACTTTTCTTTCTTGATGTTTGGAAGGTCTAAATTGAAAGGTATAACTTTAGTGGCTCCCGTGTCGGAGTGATAAAAATATTGATATTCTTCATTATTCGTGTCCTCAGCTTTTAAAATTGAATAAGGATAACCTGTATAATTTTCAAAAGATGATTTTAATTTTTTTTTATCCGAGAATAGATCAATTCCCTCTAATAATTCAGAATGCATATATAATAAAAGATATAACTTCATACTAATATAATGTAATTTTATTTATTTAAATCATATATCTAATTTTTTAGATATACTGAAATGATATCCTTCTTAGCGCCTGTAATATAAAGGATTAAGGTGGCTAAGACTTGCGTCCTAGCTTTGAGACTATCTTCGGATTATTATAAGAAATATAATAAAATGTGATTATTAAAGGTGGAAGTAAATAAAAATTTTTTACGGGGTTTTTATAGATAATCTATAATTAATGATCGTTGAAATTCAATCCTTCTTTAAAAAAAAATATTGGTAAAGAAAGGGAAATAAAAAAGAAAGGAAGAATGTTGGAGCAACCTTAAATTATAGTCTTTGGTTACTCGCTCACACGAGTAATCATTTTTTTTTTCAATAATTTTTAGAATTTGCATTGATTATATATCCCATTAAAAGTCTTCTTGTTAATATTTAACTTTTTTTATTGCGTCTAAGGGGGGAGGCTTCTTTCATATGGGATTTTGGAGAGTTAAATTAATGAGATATTAATATTAAAAATTTGATACTTCACAAATCTACCAGGTGGTTTTATATAGTACAATATTATCTTAATTTATAACAAAAACAAAAATAAATTAGTATATTATGACAATATCAATCTTTTATCAAAAAGAGATTTTAGAAGATCTTGAATTTCTCCAAAAAATTGTTTGCTACGATTTAAGACGAGTATTAATCACTTACTTTATTAAGCAAAAAGAGGATCTGAAGCTGGGGATTATAATGGATATTGATTTATTTATCCAGAATATAAGGGAAAAGAGGGATTTCAAAGAAGCTTATAATAACTATGTTGACGGAATAAATGATAAGTTGGAGAGATCGAAAGCAATTAACAAGATTTTGATAATTCTTAAACAGAAACAAGGAAATAAAATAAAAGAAATAATGATGATGACTATATTCATATTTCAGATTTATTTGATTAATCATATGGTTTCTTTTTAGGCGAACTCTGATTCTTAAATCCTATTAATAATACCAATTATTTGTTATCATAATCTCCCTGCAATCAATCGCATTATCAACTCAATATAATAATTGAGGAATTAAAGAAGGGAGTCTCTACTTTTAAAACCTATTATCCTAGAGGTTTTTATCGCTCTAAAGACGGTTACCTGCTTGAGCTATTATTTAAAAGAGAATTCAAGATGCAAATCTTGACATATCTTTTAAAAAAGCAGCTTGTAACACTTTTAAACTCTTTTTTTTTTTTCTGGATCTTTCCAAGAAATGGATTGCTTTCTCTTTTTAATGAGCGGTGTTAAAAGAATAACACCAATGACTGAAAGAACCCCAAATAATCCAATTAGAAGGAAGAACTTATTATCAGAACTCGCTTCTTGAGCACCATTGTCATCACCATCATCACTATTATCAATACTCGTAATTTGAATTGTAATTGTTAATTCATTGGACCACGTGGAACCTGTCTCATTATATGAAATCATCCTAAAATAATAAGTTCCAGAGTTAAATCCCTTTATCAACATTGAAAAATTATTTAATCCGTCAACATAAAGAGTATCTGTCTCATTTACATTAGAACTCATTGACCAATAAATTGAATAGTTATCAGCACCAATAGATTCACTCCAATTGAGCCAGAAAATGCCATCTATATCGGGTAACGCTGTATTAGTATCTAGATTATATAATCCTGGATCTGCTACTAATTGAACGGAAATTGTTAATTCATTGGACCACGTGGAACCCGTCTCATTATATGAAACCATCCTAAAATAATAAGTTCCAGAGTTAAATCCCTTTATCAACATTGAATCATTAATTAATCCATTAACGTAAAGCGTATCCACATCATCTACATTTGGGGTTGCTGACCAATAAATTGAATAGTTTTGGGCTCCAACAGACTCACTCCAATTTAACCAAAACATTCCATCCGTATCAGGTAGTGTTGTATTGGTATCCAAAATAAATGTCCCTGGAGGGAATCCTACTTGAATGGTAATTGTTAATTCATTGGACCATGAAGAACCCGTCTCATTATAAGAAACGGCCCTAAAGTAAAATGTTCCGGGCTCAAATCCTTTTATGAACACAGAATTATTATTTAATCCTTCAATGTAAAGCGTATCCGCATCATTAACATTAGGATTGTCAGACCAATAAATTGAATAGTTTTGGGCTCCAACAGACTCACTCCAATTTAACCAAAAAATTCCATCCGTATCAGGTAGCGTTGTATTGGTATCCAAAATAAATGATCTTGGTCCACCTGAACTATATTTAACAAGAAAAGCGACATGATCCCCCATACCAGATTTATAAGTATATCCTGTAATATATATATTTCCTGAGCCATCTAACGCAAGTTCCCTTCCATAATCCCAAGTGTTACCGCCCCAAGTAGTATTCCATAGTAAAACGCCAGTACTGTCATATTTTGCAATGAACAGATCATAGTTAGCCTTGTAAATGTTGTATACCTCTCCCGAAATATAGATGTTTTCCGAGACATCTAATGTAATACCATATCCGTGTACAGAATCAATATTCCAACTACCCCAAGTAATATTCATTTTTAAATGTCCTGTACTGTTAAATTTTGCTATGAAAGCGTCATCACCAGCGCCCGCACCAGGGGGTTGAGTCCTTCCTGTAATGTAAATATTTCCCAAACCGTCCAAAGTAATACCCTGTCCCCAATCATCAAGGCTTCCGCCATATGTCATATTCATTACAGAATTCCCTGAATTATCAAATTTCGCAATGAAAGCATCCTCACCCCCCGCACCAAAGCTATCAGTCTTTCCCGTGATGTAGACATTACCCGAGTCATCTAATTCAATATCCCGTGGGTAATCATTCTCGGGACCACTCCAGATGCTCTCCCATTGTAAAACCCCCGAACTGTTAAACTTTGCAATAAAAACATCATAAACTTCCGCATCGTTTTCTATTGTTCCTGAAATGTAAATATTACCCGAGATATCTAACGCAATATCATATCCGTAATCACTGTCCATCCAATCATCATCCCCAGTAATATTCATTAAGGAATTCCCTGCACTATCATATTTTGAGATGAAAGCATCCCCCTTATATGTTCCCGAAACGTATATATTTCCCGAATCATCCAATGCAATATCATTTCCATTAGCATTAAGTTTTCCGCCCCAAGTAATATTCATTAAGGAATTCCCAGCGCTGTCATATTTTGCAATGAATGCCCAACAAGAAATAATACCCTCACCATCAATGTATTCAGTATATCCTGTAATGTAAACATTTCCCAAATCATCTAAAGCAATTCCCTCTCCACGATCATCATCGTTACCTCCATACATCACATCAAAATCCAAGTAATAATTATTAGCTGCTGTTTTTATTTTTAAGATTTGCTCTGTAGTATCTTGAGCTTTAATGGGTGATTTCAAGGATATTGAAGCAAGAATGCCCGAATAAAGCGCGAGCATGAAGATAGAAATCATTCCGAGTTTTTGCCTTTTCATTCCTTTTACCTTTTTAGATTTACAGTTTAATATTAAGAAACATTGATATTTAAAAGTATTCTTTCTGCTCTAATGTGATTTTTTGCTTCCTTTCCCTTTCTTCTCATAGAATCGCAAAATATCCATACCAAACATACTGGTAACTTGGATATAATTTTCCAACTCAACACACCTAAATAGTTTTAAGGTTATAAAAATAATCCTTTAATTGAATTATAAGGTTTAACAGGTGTGATTATTTATTAAAGATAAATGATTTTACTTTACAAAACTTTTAACATGAAGTATCCTTAAATGAACACTTATCAATTAAAAAATGAGATTGGATGTCAAATTGAGTGAGGATTAGTTGATTTAAGAAAGGAAAAAAGAAATGATCATTTTTCCGAGTTTAATAATTCCATCACGTTGTTGCATTTATAACAAAGTAATGTTTCAGGTTCCTGAAGATCCATAAAATCCTCCCTAGAAATTGGGTAGGTCTTGTTGCAATTTCTACATAAATATCCAATATTAAAGAAATAATTCCCACATTCCTTACAAGTAAAATGATAAAATCGTTCTCTCGTAATCGAGTCAGGGGCATTACAAGAAGCGCAATACACGCCGATTTTTGTTCTATCTGGTGGAGAATGTGGTTGTTGTTCTTTATGCGGATGAGCTTTTTCACCCCTTACGGATGCTTGTATTGAATTATAGGGATTACTTGCAACACTTTTAATCTCTTTTTTTTTTCTGGTTCTTTCATTGAAAAGGATTGTTTTCTTTTTTTTATGAGTAATGTTAAAGAAATTATAATACCGGCCGAAAGAATCCCTAATAATTCTATTAAAAGGAAAAAAATATGGTCAGGGATCCCTTCCTGAGTATCATCTTCACCACTTCCATTAACATTTGAATGAGGTTTATATTTTAATAGCAACGCATCACCAAACGTAGTATATGTCCATCCTGTAATGTATATATTTCCCGAATCATCTAAAGCAATGTCAAGTCCAACATCATTAACACTACTGCCAAATGTTATGTTCTTCACGGAATTCCTTGAATTATCAAACTTCGCAATGAAAATATCATCATCATTAGTGTCCGAAGTATTAGTATGTCCTGTAATGTAAATGTTTCCCAAATCATCTAAGGTAATTCCCTCTCCATGATCACGATCACTATCGCCCCATGTGATATTTATAATGGGATTTCCTGAGCTGTTTACTATTGTGATAAATGCATCATGATCTCCCGCACCAAAACTCTCAGTATAACCCGTAATATACATTTTTCCCGAACCATCTAAAGCAATATCATATCCTCCATCAGAATCACTTCCGCCCCATGTGATGTTCTTCACGGAATCGTATGTACTGTTATATTTTGCAATAAACGCATCATTACCTCCCGCACCAAAACTCTCAGTCTCTCCTGTAATGTAAATGTTTCCCGAACCATCTAAAGCAATTTCATATCCAATTTCATTACTGCTACCGCCCCAGGTTATATTCTTCAAGGAATTCCCTGAACTGTCGAATTTTGCGATGAAAGCATCATTATCATCAGTACCAGATGTATTGGTATATCCTGTAATGTAAATGTTTCCCAAACCATCTAAAGCAATTCCCTCCGCACTATCTACCATGCTATCGCCCCAGGTTATATTCTTTACGGAATTGAATGAACTATCATATTTAGCAATAAACGCATCTGCAGCCCCCGCCCCAAAACTTTCAGTCTTTCCTGTAATGAACATATTTCCTGAACCATCTAAGGCAAAGTCATTTCCACGATCATAATCATTACCGCCCCATGTTATGTTATTCATAGAATTTCCTGAGCTGTCAAATTTTGCGATGAAAGCATCACCATTCCCGGCACCAAAGCTGTAAGTATATCCTGTAATGTAAATGTTTCCCAAATCATCTAAAGTGATACATCTTCCAACGTCAACGGAGCTACCACTCCAAATTTTTATAAAATCTGATTCGTAATTATTCATAATTACTGCTCTTACATCCAAGGGTTGATATTTAATATTAAGAGTTTTTCTGGGTAAATTCAAACTAATTGAAATAAAAATGCTCGAGCAGAATAAGAGCATTAAGATTAAAACCATTCTTTTTTTTTGCCTTTTCATTTTTTTTACCATTTAGATTTATAGTTAAATATTATACACGCTGGTATTTAAAGATTTTTTCTACTCTATTAACTGAACGTGATTAAATGAATTTATCTTAAGACTTGTAAGGCGGCATTTTTATAAGAATATATTTCTTTTTCTCTTGAATTATCATTATTTTTTATTGAAAATTTAATCGCATTTTCTGTTTTAATATCCGTTATAATATATAATACATTTATTAAAAGAGTAAAACAGCCTTATAAATATTGAATTACATTTAATACTAATATGACAGCAAAACTGGGAGTCGTTATCTACATCCAATGGTCGATTGTCGTGCAGCGTGTTTTAAAATGTTGTTATGGTGTTTTAAATAGGATTTGAGCTATATTTAAGTAAATTAAATTAGTAAGATAATATTTATTAACAATACCTCACAATAATAATTCAATGAAAAATATGACATTTCATACCTTACTCTCAATTGGTCTCTTGATTTCGATATTATTTACAGTAATATTTATCAATATATTTGATATAGAATTATTATTAGTAATTTTATTCCTATCATTCATTCTAAGTGAAATTGTGGTTTTTATAATGTACTACTTAATTGTAAGAAGGAAAAAAAAAAAGGAAAACATTTAATAATAATAGGACTTCAGGGATAAGAACTATCATCTTCAGATATTGGATTATTCCTTAAATCGAATGTTATAAAATCCTTCAAGGAGTCGAGATTTTTAATTTCAGAAACTTGATTATCTTGAAGGTCAATCATTTCAATGTTAATTAAGTTTTCAAGATTTTTAATTTTTTTATTTAATTATGATTTAAATTTAGGGAACCTAATTTTTAAAATTTTCAATACAATCAAATTCAGACAATCTATTGTGTGATAAGGTTAGAGATTTTAAGGATTTTAAGTTTTCAAGATTTTTAAATGCTTCTTAGCAACAAGGATCGAGAGAATACCGAACAATCCAATTAGAAGGAATAAATCATAACTGGGAATCGCTTCTTCTTGAGTAGTATCATCACGCCCAATCGTATTAGAAGGATTTTTTACAATGAAAGCGTCATAATCCCCCACACCAAAACTGTTAGTAGTTCCTGTAATGTATATATTTCCTGAACTGTCTAAAACAATGTCATATCCTTTATCAAAACTCCTTCCTCCCCAGAGGATAACTTCTTCAAGATTCCCATTACTGTTATATTTTGCGAGGAACGCATCAGAAGTTCCCGTACTAAAACTATATGTATTTCCTGTAATGTATATGCTTCCCGAACCATCTAAAGCAATATTCTCTCCCCTATCATAATCTATCCCGCCCCAGGTGATGTCCCATTGTAGAACCCCCGAACTATCATATTTTGCAATAAACGCATCCTCAGTACCCGCCCCAAAGCTATAAGTCCCTCCTGTAATGTAAATGTTTCCCGAACCATCTAAAGCAATACCATATCCATAATCCCCAGAGTTGCCGCCCCAAGTGATATTCATTGCAGAATCCCCTGAACTGTTAAATTTTGCGATGAACGCATCCCCATCAATATCACCAAAGCTCGTAGTCAATCCCGTAATATAGATGTTTCCCGAGCCATCTAAGGCAATATTATTTCCCTCATCTTGTTCGCTGCCACCCCAATACTCATCCCATTGTAAAGACCCAGAACTATTAAATTTTGCAATAAACGCGTCTTCATTCCCCGGCCCAAAACTATCAGTCCTTCCTGTAATATATATATTTCCCGAGCCATCTAAAATAATATACTGTCCCTCATCGTAATTACTGCCGCCCCAGGTGATGTTCATTACAGAATTCCTCGAACTGTCGAATTTTGCGATGAACGCATCCCCATCAATATCACCAAAGCTTTCAGTTTTTCCTGTTATGTATATATTTCCCGTACCATCTAAAGCAATATCCTGCCCGTCATCATTATTGATGCCGCCCCAAATAATGTGCTTCACAGAATTCCCTGAACTATTAAATTTTGCGATGAACGCATCCCCATCAATATCACCAAAGCTTTCAGTTTTTCCTGTTATGTATATATTTCCCGAACCATCTAAATCAATACCCCTTCCATTATCATAATTGATGCCGCCCCAGGCTTTATAAAAATCTGATTTGTAATTTTCCGCAGCTGCTGTTCTTACATCTAAGAGTCGATATGTTCCATTAAAAGCTTTACCGGGTGAATACCAAGTGACTGAAGCAAGAATGCCCGAACAGAGCGCGAGCATGAAGATAAAAATCATTCCAATTTTTTGTCTTTTCATTTTTATTACCTTTTTAGATTTACAGTTTAATATTAAGACGAGCAGGTATTTAAATGTTCATCAAAAAAATTCTATAAATAGAATGAATGTAATGTACTACAATTTTCTCAAAAAAAAATCGTGATGCCCGAATTGTGATTTTTTTCTCTTTCTTTCTCTTAATTGGCTCGTTTAAGGTTCGGAAAGGGCGATCTGGGCGGAGGCTTGAAAAAGAAATTGGCTTGCTTGCTCCCCCGTGCCCATTTAATTGGATCCAAGAAACATATCACGATTTAATTCAAATGTACTACGATTCTGTCAAAATATGCTGCGATTCTATGCAAATGTACTACGATTCTATGCAAATGATTATTTGAAAAAAATTTTTAAATAGGTATCAATGATGGGGAAAAAATTATTAAAATTGAGACAAGCGTCTTTCTTAATAAATAATGATAAGATTTTTAAACATTCTTTTTGCTTTATTAAACATGTAAAAATTGAATTATTTGATCAAAAGTGAGAGTATTAATAAAAGAAATAATAATTAAAAACTTACTTGAAAATTCATTACAATTCTATAAAAAGAAGTTAAAAGAGGCAAAACCAGATTCAAAACAACATGAACTTTGGAAAATGGTAATCAATCTATGTCAAAATGATATTCGTGTTGGAAAAGGAACTTTTACTAACACTATTAAAGGGGAACTAGAAAGTGGAAAAAAAATTACCATTTCAAATGGGAAAAAGTTTGAATTGCAGGATTATATTGACCAAAAAGCAGAGATGCTTATATATATCCCCGTATTTAAAATTATCGATTTAGAATCAAATCCTAATGTAAATTTATCTCATCAATTAATACATGAAGGAGTTTTAATTAAAAATTACACGATACCTTTAAAATGGAATTTTAAAACAAATAGAGATATGGCAGCACTTCAGACAAAGGACGGCATTTTTTTAATTTCCGAATATGAGTTAAAAAAGTTATTTAATGGAGGAATTGATGTTAAAGAAGGAGATGAAATTGTTATTGATGCCAGAGGGCATAGCCTTTTCGATTGGCATCCAATTCCGTGAAAAATAGTTCGATGAAAACCATAACATTTCTTGTCTTATTATTAATAGGTCTCTTGATTTCGGCATTATCTTTATTAATATTTGTCAACATAATCGATAAAGCTTTTTTAATGGGATTTTTCTTCCTATCATTCTAAGTGAAGTAATGGTTTTTATCTTGTATTACTTAATGGTTAGAATGAAAAAAAATAAGGGAAAATTCCTTAACGAATAAATTCGTTTCAGATCATTGAGACTTTTTTCTCAAGAAATAAATGACCGAACAAGAAATTTAGTTATATTTAAATACAATAATAGGAGTTTATTCTATAGATAAATTTAAAAAAAAAATTTATCAAAAAACAGGATTATACATTTTATAAAAATCAATAGATAATTAAATTGAAAGTTAAAATGAATAAAATGAAATATAAAAGGTCAATTTTAGTATCTCTCATCATTTTTTGCGTTGTAAGCTCTAGCATTTTACCATATATACTTGCGGATGATCCACCCCCTCCAGATCCTCCTATTATCGTGGATGGAGATTATCTCTTCTTGAATGATCCTGCTGCGGGAACATATATTTTTACAGCGAAGGAAGAATGTTATCTCCTCGTTGAAGTGGAAAACATAGATTTCACGGAAATAACTCTTGATGGAGAGATATATGAATTGAGCTATGGAATTAACATATTTACCAAACAATTCGAGTCAGACTTTACAAATCATGAATTAATAATAGATGCTGCGAATTCAGATTATATTAAATGGATTACAGTCGAACCACTGTTCATAGAAGAAGGAACAACACTGGAATTGGATAAAGATACATTTACAGAAATTCCATTTAAAGCGGGTGGTTATATAACGATTTTAGTTCAACCTAATTTTTTATATAATTGGTTATATGTAGAGCTAGATGGAGTTGTGTTTAAACGTTTTTATGACACAATAGATTATCCCGAAATCCCAAGCCAATGGTATAGTTATTTATATGAAGGTGGAGGATATATTAGATTTGATTCTTACTTAGAACCGGGAGATCATGTTTTAAAACTAAAAGGGGATGGCGAACTACTATATAAAATAATCGTTAATCTAGATTGGGACGGGGATGAATTATATAATGTTGTAGAGGTTCAGAATGAGCTTTTTTATGACATAGATCCAAGAACTCCTGATGTTTGGGGCTTTTTTGAAAAAGCCAAATCAATAGCATTGATTGGTGAAGAGGAAGGAACATATTCACGGGGGGCTTTTACATTTTACCTGCCCGAGGTTCCGATGCCTTCAGAATTAAATATTGATGTGATTAATGGCTATTATAAAGACTTTATTATTGACGAGGATGCATTAACATACAAAGATCTTATTATTGAGAAGGATGGGACTACTCCTCCAATTGAATTGACTTATCCTGATTTATTAGATACAGGATGGCACACAATAGAGTATTTATTTTCAGCAAACCAATATAATGAGATCTCGTTTAGGATTTCTGATGAAGTAATTGAAATCATCGAGATCTCGGAATTCATAGATTCTGACGGTGATGGAGTAAAGGATCAAGAAGAATTGTCAAATGGAATGGACATTTATAAATCGGATTCAGATGATGATGGACTTCCAGATAAATATGATTCTTCACCATTAAATTCGTTAATTTTAGATAGAACCACAATTCATCAAATGGTAATTCCAACTGAACAAAATAAAGACTCAATGATAACTTTACAAGTGAAAAAGCCAACCAATGATTATTCGACCAAGGGAATCAATAGATTATGGAGAGACACATTGAATGTTACCATCACTCCCGTTCTTCGAATGTTTGGAAATAAAGAAGAGATAGGCGTGAGTGGATCGGGTGAAATCATAACAGCGGATATGACTTTAGGAGATCTTGAAGACTTATGGTGTGAGCCCGGTAAAGATATTAATCTTATAACGGGAGAAGATCCAGATTATACTAAAGTTGGAGATCCACTTCCAAGAGTCAATAATCCTGAAGGAGAATTTATGTTCATTTTTCCAAAATCTTCACAAAAAAGTCTTGAATATGATATAACTTTTCCAAAAGAACACCTTGCAAAATCAGATGGATTTTTAGATTTAAGATTTGATTTTAAGTGGCTAATAACCAATTATGATAGGGAGACGGGGAATACGGAAATCTTGCATTATTACGATTTTAAAGAAGATATTATAGTTCAAACATGGTCAAAAAGAGAAATTGAGAGCATTGATTATATATTAGCCTCGCCAGATTCATTCGTTGATCATAAGATCTTATGGTCATTGGTTCAGAATCCAGATTTAAGAACTCAGCCAAACGCAGGTCCTGACCTCTATGGAGTCTCTTATGATATTATTGGGGAGGGAACGGTAGACTATTCTAAAATAGGAGAACAAGTGAAAATTGACATTGAAAACTATTATGCTGGAATCCCAGATCCTATTCTTGAGAATGAAGTATTATATGCTGCAGGATTAATGAACAATCAAGATCTTCTTAAAATTATCAACTTGAATTCAATTGTGGATCCCACCTTTGAGCAGATTCACCAAGGAGATTATGATTGCTTTATAAGTTTTAATTCTATAAGTAATGTATATGGAGAGGGAGAATATGGAATGGGCGATACACAAGTTCAAGGAGACTCTAAGATCAACTATGCAATTACGTATAATGACTATTCAGATGATCAAACAACCTTGATAGAACAGAGAGCAACAATAATGGAAATGCCCATTTCAATTGAAGTGGAGTCATATCCGACCTCAACAGTCCTAAAGATTACAAATTCAATGGGGGAAGAAATTCCATTGGACGAGATTCCAACTTCTTTAGATCAAGAATTCCATGATTTAATAACATTTCATGATCAAATTTATATTGAAAATGATGATATGGGTGATGGAATCCCAACAATTCATTTTAACGAAGATACTGATACATACAAGGAATTATTTGATAACCGCCCTTTTGAAGTAGAAAAAGGAGAGTTATTTTTTGGTTCTTATTCTTTCCCGGAATCCATAGATTTTTTTACAAGTGCTTATAAATTTGAATTAGTCATGTATGATCTTAGAGATTATTGCATTGAACTTGCTAAAATTGACCCACATTATGAACCATATCTTTTGCGACTTAATGATCATTTTGTTCTCAGTGATCCAAATAATATTTATGACACTAACGTGATTAGTAAAGTCACGGCTACTTTAACGGACCCGGACACAATTTGTGATGCTAAACTGACATATTTAAGACGATTATATTTGACTGATGGAATGGATTTTTTTCTATTTGCCTTAGACGATTTCTTAGATATAGATAATCCTAATATAGGTGTATTTACTGATTTTTTTGAAACAAGTCAGATTGCAATACGAGAATTAGAGGCTATGGGTGAACCTTGTCCCGTACAAGGAGCAAAAATTCTCACCAGAAAACAAGCAAGGATGATTGGGGCAGTGTCAATCGCAATGGGGGCAATAACCGTTCTTTTTGGAGTAGTAGAGATGATGTCGCTGGCGGCACGTGCAGCAGAGGGAGAGTTTAAGGATAGAGAAGCAGAATTTCTGATGAGGATGACGGGGGCTGCTTGCAACACGCTTCTAGGCGGCTTTGCATTTCTTACTGGAGTATTTTTATTTACTTCAACTTTCTCTGCGAAATATGGAAAAACACTTTTAAAATATGCTGATTTTTGTGGGAAAGGAATGACTGCACTAGGAATAATTGTTAATTTAATAGGAATGGCAACGCTATTGATCCAATTAAGCACTGGAGCCATAAGTTTGTATGGATTTGGTGTTGAGTTTGCAGAACTCGTTATTGAAATCGTCATTGATGTTGCTATAGGATTGGCCGTATCTGCGGGATTAATATCTTCGGGTGCTGGTATTGCACTTGGGCTGGTAGTAGCAGGACTTAGTTTGCTTGGAGCATGGTTAGAGCACGTTCTCAATGATCCAAAATGGGAAGTGAAAACCTCAGAAGACCCTGACTCGGGCAGTCGATTAATTATACCAGATTCAACTAAAAGAAGCATAAGACGACATGGAAGCTTGAGAGTTGGGGATAGAATTGAATTCTATTTAAATGCTGAAAATGAAGGGAATCGTCCTGTATGGTTTCGGACAAGATTTAAGGTAGATGGGGGAAGTTGGGATGGATATCATGGCCGATGGAGCTCTAGTTCTTATGATCCTGATGAGTCTTTTAGCAGAACAATGGGCTCGAATATCGGAACAGGCACTACAGATCTGCATTTTCAATTACAAATGAATATGGAATGGTCAAAAGCGGTATATCTCTTTTTTATACCTCTGCCTCCAGAGAGAGTGGATGGATTTGATTATGATAAATCCACTTCAATGGGAATGCCTGCCCTTGAGAGCACGATTACTGAGTTTTATGCTCAAACAGCAGAATACATGAACGTGGAACAATTAATTAATAAATATGAGCAATCAGTACAAGAATACAAGTATAAGGACGCGTACTTAACTGCAGGTGAGATTATGGATCGGATTTCCTCTCAAAATCAAATGAATTGGATTGATTTTATGATACTTGACCAAGATAAGCAAGATTATAGTGATACACATTATCGATATAGAGCAAATGATTATGATGAATTTAGTAGATTATTGAGAAGATATTGGGATCAAGGATTTAGAGCCATGGAACCTGAGTTTATTGGGGTGGGATTTATCTTTTTTGGTAATTTAAATTACTACGCTTGGTATTATTCAGATGGAAATATACTCATTCCTAAAGAATGGTTTGATGCGGATTGGGCGCTTTTTGAAGAATATTTTTTTAAAAGAATCGAGCTACCTTTCTGGGGTATTAATATGGGTGTTGATGTATGGGACGAGATAATTGATATTGACCCCGTGACAAATTCAGGAGAAGTGAATATTGATTTCGATTTTGGACTATCATATCATATGTATGATAATGTTAAAAGTGTAAGATGTCAGTTTACCTTACCCGATGGATTTGTTGATGAATCCCTCTCCAATGTGTATTCAACTACGTTTGATATAATATCAGTGTCTAATTCACCTGATATTAGTTTTATTATTGAACAATATGATTCTAGTATTGGAATGGGGATTTATTACATAGATTTAGAAATATTTTTATTACCATCATTAGAGGTAGTTTATAGAGGATCAATTCCCATTAGATTAATGGGATATAGACAAATAGATTTAATTACTTACACTCCTGTAGAGCCAATTATTCCTGGTGATCTGTTCTTAGCAGCCGAAACGATTAATTCAGGTACAACTAACGAATATTTAGAAGTAAAAGTCGAAGGTATTCCCGAAAATTTCATATACACGGGCTTATACCCGGATGATTTTCTTGATGGCAAGCAATATTTCACCATGTACCCCAATGATTATAGGGAAGCTTTCATAATAAACCCGCCAAGGCATCATACTACCTTGCCTGGAGATTATACATATGATATAACAATTAACGATCCAGATCCAGACTATGGCACGATATTTCATACCTATAGCGACACATTTGAAGTGGCAGAATTTTATGATTTTGAATTTCTATGTACTACCCCAGATATTTCAATTTTTGATTTTGAAGAAGCAATTTATAATTTTGAGATTATAAATTTAGGGAACGTGCCGCAAACATTCGATCTCAGCTTGAGCGAATTGATTCTCGCCTCTGGAGTCTTTTCAAAAGATATTATCACAATAAATCCCGGTGAAAGTGATTCTTTTAGTCTAACATTAGATCCTACAACTTGGGGAAACCAGGAATTTAAGATTTTTGCTATATCAGAACACAATTCCGCTGAGATTCAATTATCCATTGAAATAACCGATGATGACCAAAACAAGCCAGTTTTATCGAACCTCGAAATCATTGATACACCTTTAGATATCACGGTAAGCTTTGATGTTCTAAACGAAATCGAGGGGGACGACCAAGGAGTTTCTGACATAAAAATATGCGTTGATGATATATTATTTATTTCTTATCAGCCTGATCCAAGTGAGACATCATTTTCATTTACTTTCGATAACAGTTGGTTATATGAATATGGAACTCATGAAGTTAGAATCGAGGTAATCGATGATGATGATGATGTTGTAGGTGATGCTCTAATTACAACTGAATACGGGTATTTTGAAACGACTCCAAGCGATATGATGGAATATGTTCTATGGGAAATTGACGAGCTAAAGGATTTCATAGATGACAATGTCTTCTTCCTTTATGATTGGGTTCTCATCAATCAATTAAATAAGGCGGGAGCAAAGGTTCAGACAGCGCTTGATTGGTATAATGCAGGAGCCCAGACGAAACCGATAATTCTGGATAAACTTGCCAAGTCAAATTTAGATTTATTAGATATATTAAATAGGATATTAAATGATTGGAGTTTAATTTCCGAGGCTGATGGCGATTATATCTCGAAGGAGTCTCATAAAATTAGAGATCATATAACACTTACAATGGGCGCAATAGTTGGAACCATTTCCGCTTTAAAAACAGCCGATAACATTATTGCAATTGAACAATTAGCTGATAAGATTTTCGACGAGCAAAACTTATTCGTGGCATTATCCATAGATATTTTTCTCTGGGAAGCTGCCGATAATCTAGATAATGCTTTAATAACGATGTCACTGGATTGGACGACAATCCCACTCATCTTAGAGGA
>JAEOTJ010000100.1 GCA_016839905.1 Promethearchaeota archaeon
AAGTGAGAATCTAATTGGAGAACTAAATCTTTCCCATGTTTTTCAATAGCATGAATTGTATAATTATCAATTATATTATTTTTTAATAATAAATTGATATAATCTTCCCAATCTTTAGGATTTACCAAAAAACTTGTTATATTTACATTATTTAAATTCTTTGATGGTTTAAATCCCAATATTTTATTAATAGCAGGATTATGATTTAAAATAATACCCTCTAAAGTAACCTGATAAAAGCCTAAATCCAAATCTTTTATCATATTTTTATATTTTTCTTCAGATTCTATTAATTTCTGTTCAGCTATTTTCTTTTCAGTGATATCTCTTACAACCACAATAAATTTCTTTTTTCCTTTTTCTTCTATTAAACTACCTCTCGACGCAACAGAGATGTAATACCCATCTTTATGTCGTGTTCTATATTCAGCTGATATTATCTCACGCTTATTAACTGCTTTTTCCGTTACCTCTTGCATAATGGGTATATCATCTGGATGGATATATGAAAAACCATTTCTTCCAATTATTTCATCAGGATGATAACCAAATAATTCAAGAAATTGTGGGTTTACATATATAAAAGTCCCATCCAGTTTAGTTTCGACTATACCATCTGAAATATTATTAATGAGCCCTCGATACCTTGTTTCAGATTCTTTAAGTTTTTGTTCTGCTTTTTTCTTTAAAGTCGAATCTCTGCAGAGTAATAACACTTTATTTTTTCCGTCCTTATCTAAAAAAGTTCTTGCCTTAATTTCAAACCAAAGAAAATCATTATTTTTTTTCATTAATCGAATTTCCGTTGTTTCTTCACCAAAATTCAAGACTTTTTCAAAGGATTCAGTTGCTTTTTTAATATCTTCAGGATGAACAAAATTTAACCCGTTTTTATTAATTACATAATCTAATGAATAACCCATTACTTCTAATGTAACTTGTTCATTGATGTATTCTATTTCGAGTTTATCATCCAAAATAATGATTAAGTCGTTAGCGTTTTCCGTGATTAAACGATATTTTCCTTCAGATTCGATTAATTTCTGTTCAGCTATCTTCTTTTCAGTGATATTTCTTAAAACTGCAATATATTTCTTTTTGCCTTTTTCTTCTACAATAGTTCCTCTCGCCGCAATATGGACATAATGCCCATCTTTATGGCGTGATCTATATTCAGCCGATAATATTTCATCCTTGGTAATTACTTTCTTCATTTCCTGTTGGATAGTGTGTAGATCATCCGGATGGATACGCGAAAATCCTTTTTTTCCAATTATTTCCTCTGGATGATAACCAAATAATTCAAAATGCTGCGGGTTTACATATATAGTAGTCCCATTCAATTCAGTTTCGACTATACCATCTGAAATATTGTTAATAAGTCCTCGATATCTTGTTTCAGATTCTTTAAGTTTTTGTTCTGCTTCTTTCTTGCCTGTAACATCAATAATTGTAATAAAATCAGCATTGCGACCTCTATACATGATCACCTTAGAATAACTCTCTATCCAAATAATTTCACCAGTTTTTTTTATTAATCGAAAATCATTGGAAGTTATAACATTGGTTAATCCCAGTTGTTTTTTTCTAGCTTGTTCTATGGCGAGCTCTCTATCTTCCGGATATACTATATTAATAAATCCTTCGGATGTCCATGCTTTCATTTCTTCAACAGTATATCCATTTATCTCAGCAAGTTGGTTATTAGCATATTTTATAATTCCATCTTGTAAAATGCATATCCCTATTAAAGCCTGTTCTGCAATAGTTCTGAATTTCTCCTCAGATTCTCTTAATTTTTGCTCTGCTTTTTTCCGTTCGGAAACATTACGTGTTATACCCAAAATACCTATGGCTTTTTCATTCTCATCACGTAAAAAAGTAATTGTTATTTCTGTGTCAATAAGGGTACCATTTTTATGTACTTGTTGTATTTCAAAAACTCGTGATCTTGTTAAATCTTTATCTATACTTCTTTCTATTTTAAATTCTTCTCTCAAAAGATTTGTAACTTTGTTTATAGAATTAGGAGTTAGAGTTTTATTTATTGGTTGAGTCATAAATTCCTCAACTGTATAACCAAATAGGTTTTTACATGAGGGACTAGTAAAAATTAGCTTTAAATTCATATCAATTGTCCAAATAACTGATTTTGAGTTTTCAGCGATTAAACGATATCGCTCCTCTGATTTCCTTAAATCATTAGTTCTTTCTCTTACTTTATGCTCTAATTCTATATTTAAAACTCTTAATTTCTCCTCCGAAGTCTTTAATTTTTGCTCCGCCTTTTTGCGCTCGGTTATATCTATAGCAATACCCGTTGTACCTATAACTTCTCCAGTGTCATTGAGTATAGGTGATTTTGTTGTTTCAAGAAATCTTTCATTCCCATCTTTATCCATAATCGATTCTTCGAGGATTATTTGCTTCTTTCCTTCTATTACTATTTTATCATCTTCCTTGAACTTATTAGCTGCCTCTTCTCCAAAGCAAACTGCACAAGTATTATTTTTGAGATACTCGGGTGCCATTCCCACGACATCGCCAAATTTCTGATTAGTAAGAATGAAGTTAGAATCAAGATCCTTGAGCCAAGCCATGTGAGGAATATTGTTAATAAACGTGTCCATCTCCCTTATTTTCTGTTCCAGCTCCTTCTCTACCTTCTTGCGCTGGGTGATATCTATAGCAATGCCCGCTGTGCTTATAACTTCTCCAGTGTCATTGAATATAGGTGATTTTGTTGTTTCAAGAAATCTCTCATTCCCATCTTTATCCAAAATCGATTCTTCGAGGATTATTTGCTTCTTTCCTTCTATTACTATTTTATCATCTTCCTTGAACTTATTAGCTGCCTCTTCTCCAAAGCAAACTGCACAAGTATTATTTTTGAGATACTCGGGCGCCATTCCCACGACATCGCCAAATTTCTGATTAGTAAGAATGAAGTTAGAATCAAGATCCTTGAGCCAAGCCATGTGAGGAATATTGTTAATAAACGTGTCCATCTCCCTCATTTTCTGTTCCAGCTCCTTCTCTACCTTCTTGCGCTCAGTGATGTCTCTTGAAATTATTAATCCTTTTTTTTCGCCTTTCTCATTAATAAGTCTCTTTCCTTTAGCCTCTAGCCAAACATAATACCCCTTTTTATGTTTAAATCTAAATTCCCAAATAGCTCCATCATAATTAAAGCCTTCTCTTAAAGCTTTAGCAGCTCGTTTAAGATCATCAGGATGTATTTGTGGTATAGGATTTTTTCCAATTAAATCTTCATTATTATAACCTAAAAAATTCAGAAATGCTTTTTCGTTGATATACTCATATTGAAAATCTTTATTAATAATCGAAATTAAATCATTAGAATTTTCAGTAATGAGCCTGTACTTCTCTTCGGATTCAATTAATTTTTGCTCTACTTCTTTTCTTGACCTTATATCTTGAATTATGACTTGTATCATTTGCTCATTATTTATTTTAATTAATGAAGCTTGATATGAAACCCAAGAACGTATTCCTTCTTTATTATAAAGTTGAATTTCTCTTGTTTCTAAATTTTCTCCTTTAAGTAATGCAATAAAATCATTTAAAACTATTGGAAGATATTCTTTAGGGATAAAATTAATGTCCCTATAAGACTTACCGATCATTTCGTCCTTTTTGAATCCAGACAATTTCTCTGTACTTGAATTACCATCAATAATTTCTCCTTTTATATTAATTAGAAGCAATGCATTAGGGGATTTTTCAAATAGATTCTTATATTTTTCTTCAGATGCTACTAAATTTTTTTCTATATTTTTCTTTTCCGTGATATCTCTCAATGATGAAATGAATCCTATCAAGTTTCCATCATCGTCGTAATAGTTTTTAGATGAACATGATACCCATATGTAGTGACCATCCTTATGTAATATACGAAACTCAATTACACTATCATAAACCCACTTTTTCTTAATAGCATTTAAATAGTGTTTATTTAAATTTTTAAAATCTTCTGGATGTACATTTTGAGATAAATTAAAATCGGGTTTAATAATTTCTCTTCCCGTTATCTTTTGAAATATTGGTGAGATATATTTTATTTTTCCATCAAGTCCAATTATAATTATAGCGTCTTTAGTATTCTCAATAATAGTACGGTATAATTTTTCACTTTCTTTTAATTTTTGCTGCAACTTCTTATATTCAGTAATGTCT
Source organism: Promethearchaeota archaeon (assembly GCA_016839905.1). Next base: position 4,198 of record JAEOTJ010000100.1, read on the forward strand.
GTTCCAATACCTAAGATTGCATAAATCTCTCCATTTTTTCTAAGTGGTATTCCATATGTTTCAATATATATAAAATTATCATCTTTAGTTTTAAGTTTATATTTACTTTTTTCTAATTGTCTCCCTTTTTCTACTATTTCTTCTATATCTTTAATTATCCTCATTAAATTCTCTTGATCTAATAAATTTTTAAAACCTAATTTTAGAATTTCTTCTCTTTTATATCCGAGTGTTTTTAAGGCAAAATCATTCGCATCAAGAAAGTTTCCACTCAAATCATTCACATAAATGAATCTTATAGAATATTTAAATAAATCTTTATATTTTCCTCTAATTTCCTCTCTATTATATTCTATTTTTTTTATCATTTTTTACACGAAATGAAATATCCTTTATTGATAATAATTTATTTTAAAAAATGATTATTTACTTTTTTAAGAAGCAATACTAAAGAAGATATGGAATATTTTAATATATTAATCTTTCTTTTTCCTATTTTGTTATAATAAATTTTAATGTTTGTTTTATCAATTCCTATAAAATTTAGAAAAAAATAAAAATAAATATGGTTTTAAATAATTGGTTAGAATTTATGTATAGATCTTTTATTTATTCTGAAGATAAGGATCATTGGTTAGAAGAAAATCACCTTTTATATCACGATCTTTGTGCTATTCTCGATGAAACAGAAAAAGTTGTTTATTTGTGGAATGGTCCAAAAAGTACTTCAGAAAGACTTAATAAAGGTAAAAAAATGATAAAGGATTTAATATCAAATTACCTTAAAGATACTTTTCAGCTCATTATACTAGATAAGAAAATCCCTCCCAGGATTCAAAAAAAACTTAATGAAATGCAAGAAGAAATAAGAAAGGAAGAACAAGAAGAACGAGGAACCTTTTCTAGTGTATGGTCTATCCGACTTTATTTTACTTTCTCATGTATAGCTATTTTTCTATCATTAATTTCATTATTAAATCTCACGTTAGCTCCTTCATCATGGTCCAAATCAAATGGAAATATAATTATATCAAACTCTGGTTTTGATATTTGGATTACAATTTCAGTAGTTTTAACAAGTATTTCTTTAGCTCTAAGTTTTTTAAATATAATTCTCGGAATTTGGGAACAAGAGGGGCAGGTAATTGTATGTTCCTTAATTGGAATAATTCTTTTTATAGGACTTCTATTATACCTTTCTCAAGGAATCCATCTCTTTGAATTTCAACCAGGATTCTCATCAACAAAATATATTATATCACAGAAGGAATTAAATATCTTTAGAATTATTGTTTTATTATTATTATTATTTCTAATTCCAAATACCTATAAATTAATAGTGTTCTTAAAAAAATATAAAAAATTCATCTTTTAAGAAAAAATACTCTATTTTTAAAATTAGTACAACATTCAGAAAGATGTTATAGATAATATTTTAAGAAATAAATCCAACAAGAGTATGTGGAAGCAGCAAAACTATTAACAAAACTTGAAAAAGAAGATCTAAGGATATTAATGGCAATCGAAACGGGGATGAAAAGATCAGAATACGTCACAGTCAATAATATTAGATTTTATTCAAGATATCCAATGGAAGAAACCCTTTATCGATTGAAAAAAGTCCATAAATTTGATTTAATTATTAGAAATTCAGAAGAACATGAGATTGGTTATACTCTTAATTCAATTGGGTATGATTTATTGGCCTTACACGCTTTAGTAGAAAAAAAGATTATCAGCCAATTAGGCCCATTAATCGGGAAAGGAAAAGAGTCTGATGTATATAGTTGTATGGATGATGATGAAAACTTAAATGCCCTTAAAATTTATCGGATTGGTCGAACGAGTTTTAAACAAATAAAACGACTTAGGAGTTTTATAGGTGAAAGAAAACATATTTCTTGGTTATATGTTAATAGACTTGCAGCTAAAAAAGAATTTGAAGCATTAAGAAAGGTTTACGAGCTTAATTTAGAAACTCCGAAACCTATCGGGTATAATAGACATATAATTGTTATGGAATATTTAAAAGGGAAAGAATTGGTCTATTATAAGAACATTGATGATCCGATCATTATATTTAATGAGATTATTAATCAAGTGAGAATTATATTCCAAAAGGCAAAGATGATTCACGGGGATTTAGGAGAGTTTAATATAGTTTTAGATGAGGAAGGCAATCTCTTAATTATAGATTGGCTTCAGTGGGTTCCCGATGATCATCCAAATGCAAAAGCACTTCTTAAAAGAGATTTAAAAAACATTTGTAATTATTTTAGTAAAAAATATAACATAGATAGCGATATCGATGAGATTTTAGCTTCTTTTTATGAAAAATAAAATGGATTTTAAACCTTCATTACTTTCCCTTGAATTATTACATCCTCTATAGTATTTATATTAAAGATTTCTAATATATTTATTCTGGACTTTAGAAATGACTTTAATTTATTTAAATCCAATTTCTTTTTTAAAATTGTTAATTTAAGATCTGCATTTTTTTTTGCTACTTTAATAATTTCTTCAATACCTTTCTGGATCGAGGGTAAGTTCTGTAGAGAAGTAGGAGCAAAAACTGAATGAAATATACTATTTCTGAATGGTAAATTTTCTAAATCTGATAAAATCAAATTCAATCTTCTCTGAAATTTTTTATTACTTAATTCTATTAATTTCAAGTGGAATATCTTAAGCATTTTTAAAGATATATCTGTAGCAACATAATAAAAAATCTCATTTTTAAGAAACAACGAAAAAAAGAGTAATCCAGTTCCGCATCCAGCATCTAATATGACCTTACTCTTAAAATCAAAGTTTTTTAAGATTATTTCATATTTTTCATATTGAATTTTTGAATATCTCTTATCATAAAATTGAGAAGTTGAATTATATTTACTAATAATCTCTTTTTTCTTATCAGAATTAATTATTATCACAGACGCATTTAATCAAAAAATTTAATATCGATAAAAAGGTTTTAATTCAAAAAAGTTTTTCTTTAAATTATCTGTTTTAAAATAATAATAAAAATTGTTCTTGTTAAAGGTATTTAAATGTCTAAAAATAATAGCCAGCATAAATCTAAAAGTCCCTTAAATATCTTACAAAATGCTCAAAATTCTAAAATTTTGCTTAGATTAAAGGATGGAACGGAATATAAAGGAATTTTAAAGGAAATTGACACTTACATGAATATGATCCTAGAAGACGCTACGGAGTTAATGGATGGTTCTCCAGTTGCTAAATATAATGAAATATTTATTCGAGGAAATAATTTATTATTCATTAAGCCTGATGCTTCAGCACTCTTATAGTCCCCTTAAATCTTTCTAAAAGATAGATAAATTAATATTTCTATTTTAATATTTACTGAAGTTGATAGATTAATTTTGAATCTTAATAATAAACCACATCCTAAGCTTATTTCCATAGTAGGTTATGGAACATTTATTACTCATGGTTACTGGAAGGAAAAACAAAATGTAGAAGTTTGTTTAGTTAATCACTATGCAAGAATCTATCCTAAAAATCAGTGGTATCCATACATCTTAGACTCAGAGAACTCATCCTTTTGGGCCTTAAAATTTGATATAAATGAAGAGGAATTAGTTAAACTAGATAATTATGAAGGTGTTTCTTCCCAGTTATATAATCGCATTATGATAAAAGTTCAACTGAAAAATAAAAAGGTTATTCCCGCATTTATATACATTCCCACAGAAAAAACGATCATTTCTCAAAACCTAACTTTAGAACTTGATAGAAAAGATCGTTGGAGAGAAGAAATTAAAAAAATTCCTGAAATAGTAAGTAAATTTCCAGAATTAATCTACTAAACATTATAAAATCTTTAGAATGATTTCATTATTTTTTATTATAGCATATGTTGCAGGATTAGGTCTAAAACCCCCTCGATAATTTGATGAGGAAAAAATTGTTAGTAATCGATGATTAAAAAACCATCTATATCCTTCAGGGAAGCATTCATGTGACCGAATGAGAAATTGAAGATTATTTGCCTTCATAAATTTATTAAAAACTTCTTTACCAAAATATTTAATTCCTCCACCTCTTAAATTATCTATAAAACCTCGTGAATCCTCACTAGGATCATTCCACATCATCTGAAATATTCCTTTTTCTATAGAGTTAGAAGTTAAATCTAAAAGTTCTAAAGGTTTTAAACCCTTTAATTTTTTTAAAATTTTTTTATCTTCAGGGATTCCACCATGAACTAAAAAGAATATGTTATTAAGAATCACACAATATGGAAGAACAAGATAAACTGATAAAATATCGCTAAAAATGTTATCATCATCATACTCAGAAAATTTACCAAATTCAAATGAACCTGAATCTTCTATGAATTTTTGCATAATTTCATAATAAAAACCATAATTCTGATTCATTTCTAAGGTTTCATGATTGCCTCTTATAATATAAAACCTATTTGGTTCGAGGATTTTCAATGCTAATATTATTACCAAACACTCTAATTGATGAGGACCTCTATCAACTAAATCTCCTAAAAAAATAACTAATTTTGGTTTTTTTTTATTTATAATATCTATTAATATTTTTAATGATTTTAAATTGCCATGAATATCACCAATTATTATAGCCTCTTCATTAGGGTTATTAAGGCTTAATTCCAAAAGAATATTCTCATTTTTAAAAATCTCTTTTGCCTGATATAATATCCGGGATAATTCAATAAATTTTATTTTTGATATTAATTTTGGATTGCGAATTAAATCATATAAAAATGATCTTTCAAGCATTTTAGATAGTTAATAATGAATGTATTCTTTTTTTTCTCTAATTAATAATTAAATAAATAAAATTCTTTAATCTTATCTTATTAAAAAAATAAAATTCTTTTAATCTTATCTTAATACATAAAGGAAAATAATAGTGCCTACAGCGAATAAAGCAATTTTTGAAGAAATTATTGAAAAATTCGAAAATGAGAAATTTAACAAAAATGAAAGTAAAAAATTTTCCGGAGTGGTATATACTCCCATAAAAATTACTGATTTTATTGTTAATAACCTCTTCATCATTTATCTTAAAAATTTATATAATTTACAATTAGAATTCTCTAAAGAAATTGATTTAAAATATCTTAATCATTTTTTTTCTCAAAATCAAGAATTAAAAAAAGAATTTAGTAAAAAAATACAAAATATAAAGATTTTAGACCCCTCTTGCGGTTCTGGGAGATTTTTAATTTCTTCAGCAAATTTATTATTTAAAATTTATAGGTTTCTATATCCTGAAATGGAAGAATATGATGTAAGAAATCAAATTATTCAAAAAAATCTCCACGGTATTGATATTGATAAGAAATCTTGTTTAATTTCTAAAATAAGACTCTTTTTATGGCTTTTCTCAAGTAAGAAAAATATCTTAAATGAAAACGCAGAAAAAATTAAAAACTTGAAATTAGACGATTTTGACCATTTATGTGAAGATCTAAATATTAAATTTAACATTTATAACCTCGATTTTTTATTAGATTTTAATTTAGATGAAAAAACCAAGTTTAATTTTATTATTGGAAATCCTCCTTATATCGAAAATAAGAAAATAAAAGATCTCGAGTATAAAAAGAAACTTTATAAAAATTTTAAATCTGCATTTAAATTATTTGATCTTTCAATTTTATTCTTGGAAAAATCATTAGAAGTTATGAGTGATACTGAAGGATTTCTTTCTTTCCTATTAACAAATAAATTCCTATCTGCGGATTATGGTATAAAAATTAGAAAAGTATTGATTGATGAAGTGAAATTTGAAGAAATTGTTAATATCTCCTCATTGCCAGTTTTTAAAAATACTGCTGCTTATCCGATAATTTTATCTTTTCAGAAATGTTATGAATATATGAAAAATATGTTTTTAATTAAAAAATATGAACGATTAGAGGATTTACAATATAATAATCATTATCTCTCTAAAAAAATCTCTCAAGATTTATTAAGAAGGCTTCCTGCTAATGTTATCCCAATTTCTGGTCAAATAGATATAGTGAAATATTTATATTCCAATTATAAACCAATGTCTCAAGCGATTTCAGACCTGAAAATCATTTATCGTCCATATGGTTTTTTAAACTGGGCAAAACACTTTAAAGCCATTAGTGATAAAAAAGAATCTGATAAAGATTTATTGTTATTAGGAACTGGAAATGTGGGTAAATACCACATAAAATTTAAAAAACGGATTAGAATCGCTAAAAATGATTTAGAAATATCTTATTTTAATTATAATGAAGATTATAATGGAGTTTGGAAAAATCTTCAAGGGGAAAAATTAATATTTAGAGAGATTGCTAAAGATCTAACCTGTATTTATGATCTTGGAGTTTTCACTAATATTACGGGATTATATTTCATTAAAATTCCCTCATTCAATACTGATGAATTATTCTGCTTATCAACGATTTTAAATTCAACACTATTAGATTCTGTATTTAAGACTCTTTTTGGCACTCTACATATGGCAGAAGCATATCTCAGATTTAATGGTAGTTTTATTAAAAGATTGCCTATGCCAAATAAATTTCCTATTTCTTTATCCTATTTAGGAAAAATACTTAATTTTCTCTCTCAATTAATATATAATTTGAATAATGAATTAAATATAGACCTTTTAAAGGATATAAATTTACCAAAAATAGAAAAAAACTTGTTTTTTTATAAAAGATTAGCAAATACATTAATTAATTTATTATATTTTAAAAAAAAATACTTGGAATTAAATTTAGACTTTTCTATACTAGAAGATATTTTAGATTCTAAGTTTTCTATTCCAGATATAGATTTTAAGAATATTGAAACTTCATATAATTTACCAAAATTAAGATATTACACAAAAGAGGAAATTATATTATATTTAAATGAAATTTCCGATTTTTATGAAAAGTTCTATGATAATAAAAAATTAATAAAGCAATTTGAAGCAATCTTTCAGAAAATTCACAAAATTTGATAACATTTTTGAATAAAAGGCAATTATATTTCTTAGTTAATATTATATTTAGTTCAATAATATAATATAGTATATATTAAATAATTTATAAATATAAGTAGTATAGGAGTTTAAAATGCAAGATCTCAAGGATAAATATGAGAGAGCGATAATTAAACTTGGAAATTCCAAGGCAATAACATTTCCTCAAGAATGGACAAATAAAGCTAATTTAAAAGATAAATCCATAGTTATCTTATATCCGGTGGATGATAAAACAATAATCGTGCGAGCTGAAGACGTAGAGGAGAAAAAGACTATCTTTAAAATAGATACAGATATTTGGCCAATAAAATTAATAAAACAGGCTCTTATTTCTGCATTTAAATTAAATTGTGATGAGATTCTTTTAAAATATAATGATAAAAACCAAGATGCCCTCAATCAAATATTAATTGACCTTGGAAGTGAACTCTTTGGCATAGATTTCAAGAATTTAACAGAAAGTAAGACTTTTTCCGTAAATTTTTTATTAGATACTTCAAAAAAACCATTTTCAGAAGTACTGATGGATCTTTCAAATGTCTTCACTACAATCATAAAAAATGTTATTGAAGGTACTAAAAAAACTAATAATCTATTATTAGCAGAAATTGATAAGAAATATTCCTTAGGGACAAGAATTCTAATTACAGGTCTCTCAGACTTCCCCATATCTAAAGGATATAATAACCTCCCAATAATCAGATATCTTGGTGATCGTGTCACCCTCCTATATATTAGAGATTTCATTAATGAGGCGTTAAATTTGCAACTCATAACAAATAAGATCATTAAAAAATATTCTGAGATTTTACTCATGATTACCAATTTATTAATTGAGATTATAAAAAATTACAATAATATGAATTTGGATTCGATTTCAGTATTTCAAGAAAATTTGAAAACAATTCAAAAAATGCATAATAATATAAAAGATGATATAAATTTAAAAGAGTCAAATATCGAAGAGCAACAAGTTAAGAACATAATTAAATATTACTTGAATAGTTTCAATACTTTCTTTGATATCGGGATCACAAGAATGATTGAGTTTGAAATAGGTATTTCTTAAATAAACTTTTTTTTTTTATAAAAATATCTAAAGACCTAACTAATATACTATTAATACGAAATTTTAAATTGAAAAAATCTAAATTCTATCATATTTTTATAATAATATAAGTTCAAGATACATTAAATATAAATAACTGTAAGTGTATTTTATGGCTAAGAAAAAGATAGCTCTCACCGATCCCGAAGAGGATGTAATTCCAGAAGGGAAAGAGGATGAAGATGGGGATGAAATATTAGATCTATATGATCAAAAGGATGATTTAACCGATGATATTGATTATGACCTCAGTAAAATTGAAGATGATATGCTTGCTGATGAAGATGAAGAAGAAGAATTTGGTCAGGAAATTGATGAGGTCGTAAAAATGCTTAGAGTTGTTAAATGTGGTCCTTGTCCGGGCTCTAAGAGTAAAGTCGAGTGTCAGGTTCGGCATGATCATGGGTGTCCTCCAGATAAAGCAGAAGTCTTCATTCCTAAGACTGAAACAGAGAGAAAGCGAAAAGCTACTGGAAAAAGAAAATAATTAATCTCTTATAAATTAATTATAGATTTATATATCTATTATACAATATATTAAATTATTTAAATTAATTATCGCAAACAAATTAGAGAAATACGAAAAAGAAGGAAATAATCAAAATGAGAGAGTTTCTATGACTGAATCAAAACCTAAAAGGAAGAGGCTGAAGGGTTTAGCAGCAAATTTACAGAAAAGGACGGAAGGAGTGAATGAAAGTGAAGAATTCAAGAAATTAACTAAAAATGTTACAGTTAAACTGCTCTTAAACCCTACTGATGCAAGGCATGCTGCTTTAGTTACAATTGATAAAGGTACACTCACGCTGGAGAGTATGCTGAATAAAGATGAAGAAGCGTTAAAGAAAAAGGTCTTAGGTTGGAATGGAAAGATGGCTACCGACTTACGGACTTTCTTGGACTATGGTGCAGGAGCAATAGGCTTAGGGAAGTTGTTCATAAAAATACTGACTGGAAAGGTAAAGGTTAGAGGTCTGCTTTTTTTCGTTCTACTTGAAAAGTGTTTCTCAATGGCTCAAGCTATAGCAGAACCTCCAGAGGAACCTCCAAAACCTATTGTTGATGTAAACCAGAAGAAGAATTTGATAGTCGCTAGATTATTTCTCCTCTCGGGATATCTTCATCTAATTGTAGGTATATTAGCTTTTGGTGTATGGAAAATTACTGCGATAGCTTTCATGATGGCCTTTTTTGTTTGTTGGCTCAGTAGCATGTTAGCCAAACTAATAAAAGGTAACGTAATGGCAGAGAGACCCCCATTAATATTTTCTACAATTATAACTTTTCTGAGTTCCTTAACTTACTTGCTTTTTATGATAATGGGTGATACAATGGAATCTGAGATAGGAGCAATTTTAAATGTATTTATGATTATCATAATATGCATTAACGTAATATGTTTTATTACGTTCTATAATAGTAAGACAAAAATTGAAATCATGGATTTTCCAGAAAAATTAAGCTACTTCTCCATAGTTATAATAAGAGGAATTGGTATGAGCATGTTTTTTCATACTGTCACATGTTTTTCGCCATTTAATGGAACAATGGCATTATATTTATCAATTTTTGGAATACTTCTTATGATCTTTGGAGAGAAATTATTAACAGAAAGCGGGAATATAAAAATTCAGAAGATTTCATTATTAATACTATTTTTAGCAGTGGTTGTAGGATTTATTGTTTTTCTTATATCTCCACTTCGCGTTCCTCCTTTACCTCTTGATTGGAAAACTTTTACCTATATAGTAATCGTGATATTAGTAATACCTATTCGAGTTTATTATATTAATGAAATTTTTGAGTTTGAGTGAAAAAACTTAGGACAAAAGAAAAGAGTAATCTCCAACAAATTTACTAAAGATTTTTATTTCTCTTATTATTTAATTTTTTATGATTTCTAAAGCTCAGAAACGTATTATTTTATTTCTTATTGCTATTTTTATTAGCACGTTGATTTGGAATGTGAATGCATCGTGGGGAAATCCTTTTAATAGGTGTTTAATTTTATCAACAACCACCTTTTTAATAATATATGTGCCATTCGAGATCTATTGGAGTTTTAGGGATATATGGTTTGATAGATGGGTTCAATTATATCTAAAAGATATAAATAGTGTGGAAATGGAAATTAAAGTTGAGGGTGGACATCTTAAGGCAAAACTTTTAAAACCAGTAAATCGTGAAAAAATGGAACAAAAAAATGCAATCATCATTGTATCCCACGGCTTTTCAGATACGAAAGAGACGATTGAATATTACTATTTCCCATTAGTTTGTCAAGGTTATGTCGTTTTGGCATATGATGCCAGGGGAATGGGAGGTTCCAAGAAAACTGGAAAAAGATCTCAATTCCTTGAGCGGATAGATGATTTTAATAAGATTCTCGAATGGATAAAAGATTCCGATAATATAAAGAACATGAAGATTTTTTGTGCGGGGTTTAGCATTGGAGCAATAAACGTATTATGTGGGGGATTCCAGGATAAATCTATTGAGAAAATAATTGCTATATCATCAATGTCGAATTATAAAAAAAATATGCCTAAATATAATTTGCTTGTAATGTTTAGTTATTTTATAAAAGGCGTGAAACTGTTTCCTAATGAAGAAGAAAATAAGAAATTATCTCCCCTTGTTGTATTCAAAACTTTAAAAGAACAAATGTCTGATGAAGAATGGAAAAGTTTCTCGAATAGAGTAATGTTAATTCATTGTAAGAATGATAAAATAATAAAATTCAAGAATTTTAAAGAAAATAAAATGATTTTAGAAAGTCCTGAGGAAAATCTATTAGTATTAAAAAAAGGAGGGCATTCACAAAAGAAAAATGAGTTAGCACTCGTAGGTGCCTCACTTAAATTCTTTAATTCTTACTCAAAATAGAATTATCATTTGTTTTATTGTTTCTATAACTAAATCAAGGCTTTTATTTATGCTCTTAAGCTTATTATCAAAATAAACTGGATCAGTTTTAGATTTTTCAATCTCCTCAAAAAGATTAAAAAATTGTTTTTGCGACTCCAATTCCACACAAAAGATATCTTTCCTCGAGGTAGCATCATTGGTTTTTACGAAACATCCATGATCGTGAAAATTATGATCAAAAGCTGGATATTTAGTCTCCCATAGGATATCCTTTAAGTTATTATATACGATAGTTGCCAATCTTTTACAAAACTCCTCGCTCTTATTACTATAACAGAAATAAAAAGCTAATTTCTCTTTGTTCTTTACCATATAATCGTTGATTTTTCCAAAAACCAAATTTATTTGCTTCTCAGTTAGATTAATATGGTTATGATCAGCGCTGCGATTACATTTATAAAAGAGCGGCTTCCTATAGTATTTAATATCATATAAATCAATGATATTTTGAATAAATTCTTCTTTTAACCAATGATCGAATTTATAAAAAGGATCGAGATTCATACTTAATTCTCTTGGAATTCTGTAGAGTAATGAAGTTTCATGGAAATCCAAGATGTATATATCAGTTTCCTCATTTTTTAAATATCTATCTAGTATATTCTTTATTATCATAGCATGCTCTGGAATCTTATATTGGAGACCGTCATTTTCAATATGCTGGTAATCGGGAACAAAAAGTCTTCGCCAAAACCTATTTAGATTTGATCCATTTTTTAGATAATAACCAGATTTATTATGTCTAGATGGATTTAAAAAACCATAAGGATTCATTAATGGTGCAAAAATCAACGCCTGTTCATCAATTAAAATATCAGAAATTGCGATTTTTTGAGTCTTAATCATCTCTAAAAATTCTAAGATTCCAAAAAGTCCGTTATACTCATTATGCTGAGCCCCAACAAACATTTTTACGTGTTTAATCTTATCTTCATCGAGGGTCTTTGCAATAAATATTATTGGTATAATTCCCTCTGATGTTTCGAACTTCTTATAAGAAAAATAATCTAACTTATCTAAATCCTTTAATTTCCCCAAAATCTCTTGAAAAAACTTTTCCCTGTTTGATATATCCAGAAGTGCTCTTAGCTTCTCAAGATTCATTTAATTCTCGCCAATAATCTTATCCCAATCTGAAAAACTTATGATTTTCTGGTAATTCTTTGCCATACTTGTAAATAAAACACAACCGATACAGAAGATATTAACAAAATCATCAAGCGTTAAGTTTAACATATTAGCATTCTTTTCGGAGATTCCTTGACCTCGAAAAACCTCAATCTGCCCATCAAATCCTGATAAATTAACCACAAATTCTTCTTTATTTAAGCTTCCACTATAATTTCCTCGGGCAATTCTCGCTAAACCGCCAAGAGGAATAATTTTTCCTTCCTTTTGAGCCATATAAATTCGTAAATCGAAAGTGTGTTTCCCCCCTCTCCAGTCAATAAGGGAGAATTCTGCCATCTCCTGGGTGGTATAAGGATAAGGATCTCTATTTTTCATAAATTTAGAGAAAAATTCCTTCTTACTCTCTTCTATTAAGTTTTTGAGGTTATTTAGGTCCTCATCGGGTCCTATTGGAATTACTCCTGCTCCTCCTGAACCTCCATTAGGTTTGATAATAAAAGGTCTTTTATAAGTAGTTATTACATGTTTAATCTTTTCAATTAGGTCTTCCTCATTATATGCCTTTGTGAACAGAAGATACTTAAGATTATATTTCTCAACTGCTTCTTTAGCGAAAAAACTAGCTAAATAAGTCAAAGACTTGTCATCCGTGATTCTAAAAATTGGATTTACGATGATAGTTTTAATTTGCTGAAAATCCTCTCTTACTAATCTTGAAAACTCTTCATTATGAAGACGCCTTGCAATTCCATCACCTATCAATACGCTCACTTTAGAGTCTTGAATCATCACCCAATTATCTGAAAAAGAGAGTTCTGGAGATAATTGTTTATAATCTGCGAATAAAAATACTATATCTTCTTCAAACTTTAGCGAAAAACCTTCAAGGTCGTAAATCCCTACTGAAAATTTTCTTTCTACCAATTTTTTTCTCAAGTATTCAATCATTATGACTTTTTCATGAATTAATCCATCATTGACCGGCACACCAACAAGAACTAATACCTTACCGTCTTTCCGCTTATTATTTTTTATTGCCTGATCTATGGCCTCAAAATAACCCTCATACATTATTGCTTGTTGCTTTTCCGTTATAATGGACAAACCCCTGTTGCTTCCCCCATTTGTCTCCAAGAGGAAGAACTTCTTACCTTCGGGTTCATCACAGACCATGAAATCAATACTACCCGCATAAAATAAATCCCTTTGAGGTAAATGATTATCTTTATCTATTTCCATCAATTCTAGAGCTTTCTTTCTTATATTATCAGCAAATTCCTCTTCTTGAGATGCCCTTAAATCTGCAAAAGACACCAAGTCTAATCCCAACTTTTTTCCTAAATTAATTAATTCCAAGTCAGAATCGGTTATCTTGGTCGACATTAATTTAATAAACTTGGGTAGTAAATCATCATCCATAATAATCACAATACAATAATTGCTATAAAATCTTGCTTAAATGAAGACTTAATAGGAAAATAAATTAAAAAATAAAGGAGATTATTTGTATTTTACTTCTTTCTAAGTTGCTGCCTTTGGCTCTTCAATAATGATTAATTTAAAGAATTTGGCCCCTATAGTACCCCGTCGCATTAAAAAATAGAACACTGGAATAATGAAGGCTGGAAGTCCAATTAACACACCGAGAATGGACCATTCATTATTTAAAATTTCGATATTTCCTCCTGTAATCCAGGTAAAGAACTTACAAACAATGGTGGCTCCAACCGCAAGCCCTAAAGCTATACCTAAAACCGAAACAAGTAAAAGTATCATTAGAATCATCGGACTTTTTACTTTATCATTAGGGATTGAGTCATCTTTTAAAGCTCCCTCTCTCAACCATTTAATAGTGAAATAGAGCATTGGTGGTAGTATTAGAATGCCCATTATAACAAGTGTAATGCAAACGGAGCTGGTGACAAAAGCAAAAACATCGCCTGCTCCAGCTGTCCATGCTACATCATTATTCATAGCTCGATCATAGAAGAATCGATCATACCCCGTGCCGTCCCATCCATGGGCAAGAATAAAGAACATTATAAAATATCCAAGAATTACCTGTAATCCTGCATAGTAATAGTTATCCTTCTTAATGAATTTATAGCATACATAATACGCAATTACCCCATCCAGAACGTTTGTGATTGAAAATATTAAGACTAAAATCGGCGGAATGTCATTGTAAGAGTTCCAGACTTGCATTGTCTCCCAAGAAGTATGATTTTGCAATAACCAAACTCCAGAAGGAGCAAAGAAGATCGCTAAGTAAAAGATTGTCCATGTAAAGTATTTTGATTCATACCATTTGCAGCTTTCTTCTTTAATTTGACGGCATGCGGCAAAAGCGAAGGTAGCACCAATCGCGTAACCTTTAAGGAGTAAGTCTCATTTAAATGTAGGCCCAAAAGAAGTCCACCTGAATCATACCAACATCACCATCCGTTCTCTAACTGCTTTTTCAGTTAATTTAAACATCATTTCAACCTTTAAAAATCTTATTTAATTTAATTTATATTTGTTTTTTATACATATAAAAGAATTATTAATTTAAATGAGCAGGATATATTTTCTAATTAAATGACTGGGAGGAATTACAGGTAAAGATAGCCTTGATGGTTTCCTTTTGTTGAAAGCCTCAGACTACCTAAAAGAATTTTCTTTACTCTTACTTGTTCCTTAAAATTTATGTCTGAGAATAACAGTATGTAATTTTTCTCAATGTTAATAGAAAAGAGGAGCCCTATCTTTATTATTTCAGAATCCTCAGTCATGAGAGCAATAATAACATAGTGATAAGGAAGATTTATCAAGTTATTGAGATCTATTTCTCTTTCAATAATCCCATTAGACTCCTCATCAAAATCATATTTAATGAATTTAATATTATCTAAGGGGATGCTTATTTTTCTAAATTCTTCAAAAACTCTTGAAAACCTGCTTTGACGTAGAAATCTCCTTTCATCTTTATTTTTTTCATAATAATACTCATTTTTTTCCTTGATTAAAAACAATTTTCTGTCCTTTCTTATTTTTAATGCATTTTCTTCAATTTTTTTTAATTCCTCTATGGTTCCATCGTCAAAAATAATTATAACATCAGGATCAACTGTCTCAATAAAGAAGTTTTTATAAGTAATTGAAGTTTCACCTTGCTTAACCCAACCATCTGTGTCTATTAAAATATACTTAGTTTCCTTATTTTTTTTAAAAAAATCTTCAATAATTTTTTTACATGAATAAGAAACAATAAATTTATAATTACCTTTAGGAAAAGTAGCACCTATAAATGCTGTTAATTCAACATTTAAATCTGCACTTGAAACGATTGAATTATTTATTGCTCCAATATTAATTGTTGTTGGGAGGTAAATTATTTGTTGTCCTAAATCTGAATCGAGATAGCCTCCTTGAAGCCCTGCTCTGAAAAAATTATTTGCTAAATATTTAATTAGCGTAGTTTTTCCACTGCTAATGCCTAAAACCATTATTCTTAATGGTAGATTTTCTTTTTTTTTAATTATTAATTCTAATAAGGAATCCTTAATCTCAATCCATTCTTTAGGGATGGAATTTGCATTAATCAAATTTATGTTTTCTTCAGAATTAGTATAGATCTCTAATTTACTATTTTCTAATGCGAATAAAGGATAAGTATTAGCACTAGGGATGATTATTTTGTCTTCTTCTTTAGATTCAGAGCCTTCAACTGGACTTTTTTCCGTTGATGGAAAGATTTTTCCAAAAACCTCCATTTTGCCTTCTAATATCATGACTCTTGCAGGGCCAATGACCAATAAGCTTTTTCCCTTTGATATTTCTTTAATCATTATATAATCAAATTTAATAATTCATATTTAAAATAATTTATTATAACAAGGAATGCATAATTTCTTGTCGTTAAGATTTTTTATCCTTATTTTCATTGTAGGGTCTCCACATACCTCACAAGGAATGGATTCGTGAATTTGCGCCATTTTTGGTGGATTGAATTCGATTTCTTCGATTTTAAAAAAATCCTCTGGATTGGAATTTAAGAGCTTTTTGATACGTTCTTCTCTTAATAAATCTCGATCTTTTAAATTTCTTGCCCTTGAAATTAATTTAATTGCTTTTTTATTTGTTCTATTGTAAAATGTATAATTATTCTTGCCATAATCTAAAAATCTTAAATTTCCTTTTCCAAATGTAGTCCCTAACAAGGCTTGAATTGCATCAACACTACAATTATCATTTTCTACAACGACAACTAATTCTTCATCAATTGAGAAATCATTACCATGTTCAAGGATGTATTTAGATACCAAAACTCCTATAACAAGACCTGGACAAGAATGCCCATGAAAATTAACCGCCTTTTTCATTAAATCTTCCGCTTCCATTTTAAAATCCCATTAAATTAATTTAAACTCAAATATTTAGAACTTATAAACGAAGAAAACTAGTAAAAATGAGAAAAACTTATTAATATATACTCATTTTCTCTTTTTTTAAAATTTCTTCTTTTGGTATCAATTTAAACTTATCATTAAATTCTTCAAAAATGATTTGGAATTCTTCAAATACTGGATGTCTTCCAATCAAGATTGGTTTATATTCTTCAATTTCAGGAAAGACTGCTTCTATAATTCCAAGATCACTTTCATTTCCACCTCTACCTATGATCAATCCCACTTCTGTCTCAAATACTTTGAATTTCCCCCCCATTCCTTCGCTTTCAATTTTTTTTTTATAAGGTAAATTAAGATATTCAGCTAGGCTTCTATTAAGCATAGTCTTATCCGCTCCAGAATCAAGCATAGCTTCGATGATAGGGGTTTTTTTATTTTTATAATAAAATCTAATTGGTAAAAGGGGATATTTTTGTAATGGATAGTTTTTTGGTATTTTTTTTTTTCTATCCCCAGGAGCAGGTTGAAATCTACAAGTAAAAGTTTTTTTTTTCATTGTTATTAATAAAAACCATAGGTAGCAGATGGAATTCTTGAGATTGTTATTTCATCATCTTTATAATTTTCGGATTTCTTTAGTATTACTTTTAAATCTCTATCATGCTCAATTATTTCTTCATTTTTTAATATTATCCATTCTCCAATCATTTCCTCCATCTTTTTCACTCCTTATTTTTATATAACTTTTTTATTCATAATATTTATAACTTTTATAATTATTAATTTTTATTTTAATATATTAGATTGAAATGGATTTAAATATTGGTTTTAACAATCTCTTGAATTTATAAAAGTATATGGAAACCATTTTAGATATGAAATTTTTAGTAGATGCAATGCTTGGGAAATTAGCACGCTTTTTAAGAATATTTGGATATGATACAATATATGCGGATGATTTAAATGAACATTTTAAAACAGAATCAATTCCAGATGATCTGCTAAAACAATATGCTGAAGAAAATGATTTAATAATAATAACAAAAGATTTACCATTTCATAAAAGAATTACCAAAAAAAGTATCTACTTGAAAGGAGAAGGCGTGTATAATTATCTGAAGCAGTTAAAGGTGGAATTTGGGCTTCAGTACAATTTTGATGCTGTCACTGCGAGATGTAGTGTCTGCAATTCAGGATTGGAAAAAGTAAAAAAAAAAGAACAAATCAAGGATAAAATAGAACCTGAATCATATAAACACCATAATAAATTTTATCAATGTTTGAGTTGTGAGAAAATTTTCTGGAAAGGTTCTCATCTAAAAGATATTCTAAAGAAAATAGAAAAAATAGATTAATCTTACTTTTTAAAATGGGTTGTCTTAATATTATTAAATCTCTCCTTTATCCGAGCGGCATCCTCCTTTGCTCCACCTTTCTCGTACATGGAAAATGATTGAGAGAGAAGTTCCAAGGTTTTTTTATATTCTTTATTCATGAAATGATTATCAGACAGCTCTTCAAGATACTTACCTTTTTTGACATAAAACTCATTCCATTGTTCACTTGTATCTACCATTATATTAACCTTTTAAAATTTATTTTTTAAAGCTATAATATTTAATGAATTTGATCATAATAAAAGTATCTAAAAAGTATCTTCTTGTTCCTTCCTATACTTTAAAACAAGTTTAGCAATCTCTCCTAAATAATCCGAATTCTTCATTGTTTTTCCACATTGAATACATTTATATTCTACCATACCTTCGATCGTAGCCAAAGTACCAGGTTCGCAATAAACGCAGAATTCAAAAGACCATTTATCTATTATTTTAATAATATTCTCTATGAATGTTCCTTCTATTGTTTTTTCCATAAATAAGACTCCTAAATTCAAGAGGTAATAACAAGAGGAATGAATCCATCAATTAATAATCTATCCAATAATACAATTGCAGTCATAGCTTCAACAATTATAACTGCTCTTGGAACAATACAAGGGTCATGACGACCAGTGATTTCAATTTCTGTATTTTCCATGGTCTCTATATTAACAGTTTTTTGAGAAATACCGATAGTAGCTGTTGGTTTGACCGCGATAGTAAATTCGATTGGCATTCCAATGGATATTCCTCCAATGATACCCCCAGAATCATTCTTAATTGTTGAAATTTTTCCATTTTTAACAATCCAAGGATCATTATTTTCAGAACCTCTCATCTTAGCGGCCGCAAATCCAGAACCAAATTCAATTCCCTTTATTGCCGGTATGGAAAATATGGCATGACTGATGCTTGATTCAAAATTATTAAAAATCGGACCCCCGACTCCAGGTGGAACATTCTTTACGATACATCGTATTGTTCCACCAATAGAATCCTTTTGTTCTTTAACATCTATGATTAATTTCTCCATTTCTTTAGACTTTTTTGAATTTAAGGCTCTAACTAAATTTTGTTCTCGAATTTTTATGAGTTCATCTACAAAATCAAATTCATATACTTCATCATCTTCAAGATCCCCAATGCTTTTTGTATAAGCAAAAATGGTTATATCATGTTTTCTAAGTATTTGTTTTGCAATTGCACCTGCCATTACAAAACCTGATGTTATTCTCCCAGAAAATCGCCCAGATCCTCGATAATCCGCAAAACCTCCATATTTCTTTAAAGCAGAATAGTCCACTTGGGATGGTCTCAGCAATTTCTTAAATTTCTCATACTTTGAAGAATCCATATCTTTGTTTTCAATTATTAAACAAATAGGTGCCCCAGTTGTTTTATTATTAAAGATTCCTGATAATACTTTTACTTTATCTGACTCTAAGCGAGAAGTTGTTAAATCTGATTGTCCAGGTCTTCTTTTATCTAACTCACTTTGAATAAAATCTAAATCCAGTTCCAATCCAGAAGGTACTCCGTCAACAATGATTCCAACTAAATGACCATGACTTTCACCAAAAGAAGTTATTTTAAATAATGTTCCTAAAGTATTATCTCCCATTTTTTTCACATTTTCATATTATTTCTAAGATAATATTAATCTTGTATTATAAATTAATTAAATAGTACTAAGTCTTATATCTATTACTATCTAATATTTATATAATGAACTTAAAAATTTTACCGATAAAACAGTTAAATGGTAAAATCATTGCCCCTAGTTCTAAAAGCTATTCTCATAGAGCTTTTATTGCTGCAAGTCTAGGAAATGGCATTTCGATAATTAAAAATCCTTTAATTACTGGCGATGTTAAGGTTACAATTGATATCTTGAAATTATTAGGTGTAAAAATTCTGGAAGAAACTAAAAATTCTTATATTGTTAGAAAAGGTAGAGATTTCCTTAAACCTATACGAGAAATCATCGATTGTAAAAATTCAGGCACATCTATAAGAGTCTTTAGCGCTCTAAGCTTGTTAATTGATGGAGGCTTATCTTTAACAGGTGAATTCATAAATAGAAAGCGTCCAATCATTCCATTGCTCGAAGCTTTAAAATGTATAGGAGGAGAATACGAACTTCTGGAGGATAAATTAAAGATACAACGTAAAAGTAAAGGATGTAATAAAATAAAAATCCAAGGTGATATTAGCTCGCAATTTATCACAGCTTTACTATTTATTAGCTCGATAATCCTATGTGAAAATAGAAATTATATTGATATTGAAATAACTACACCATTAGTCTCATATCCTTACATTCAAATTACTTTAGAGGTTTTAAGATCGTTTGGGATTAATATATTTGAGAAATTAGATGAAGAAAAGAAATGTAAATACCTCATTACATGTGGACAAAATTATAGACCGCAAAGATTTGAAATTCCAGGAGATTTTTCTTCCGCGGCGTTTATTATTGTAGCAGCTACCTTATCAAAAGAGGATTCAATGGTCATTATTAATAATTTAAATATCAAGAATCCTCAAGGAGATAAACGAATTATTGAAATACTGCAAGAAATGGGAGCAAAAATCACGATTAATGATGTCGATAACCAAGTAATTATTGAAGGTAATATTAATAAAAATCCATTAAAAGGCATAGAAATAGATTGTGTTGATATTCCAGATTTGTTTCCAATTTTATCTGTAGTTGGAGCTTTTGCTCAAGGGAAAACGACACTTTATAATGCATCAAATTTAAGATTAAAAGAAAGTAATAGAATTTCCGTGATGGCCAGAGAATTAAACAAGATGGGAGTTAAAGTAGAGGAAGTAGAGGATAGATTAACAATCTATCATTGTGATGATCTTAAAGGATTTGAAATTAATCATGAAAACGACCATCGCATAGCAATGGCATGTTGTATTTCTGCACTATATTCTAATTCAGACTCTTTAGTTAAAGGAATTGAAATTGTTAGGGATTCATACCCATCATTTATAGAGGATTTAAAAGAATTAGGAGCAAATATCAAAATTGTTTAATTTATAAAAAGAATTTATCTAAACGACTTTTGTCGTCTTGCTCTTGCTTTTTTACCACCAAATTTTTTTGGTTCTGTTCTCCTTGAATCTCCACTTAATAAGGAATCATCATAATCTCTAAAAATGCGTTCAATTGTTTTTGTTCCTAACAATTTATGAATTGCCTTGGCTATGGCGATTCGGATTGCATCTGTTTGTCCCATTTTTCCACCGCCTTTCACATGTACATTTATATCGCATTTTTCTAATTTATTATGATTTGCAACTTCAAGAACTTCTTGTATTCTATACATTGCTATTTCGGGCTCATATAAATTTAATGGAACGTTATTTATTTTTATCTGACCTTGACCTTTGATAGGATATTTTAACACAGCCCTAGCAATAGCGCTTTTTCTTTTTCCTGATGATTGAATACTTCTTATTCTTTCAGACATCCATTTAAGCCTCTATTTGTTCTCTTTGATTCCATCCTATTCTTTTACATAAGGTTTCTAAAGTAATATATTTATTAGAATAAGATAAACGAGATTTATTTGCATTATCAATTCCACTAGGTATCAATTTTTGATATCTATTGTTGAATCTTTCTGGAATATCTCCAATATAAATATGAACTCGCCTTATTGCTTCTTTTCCTCGTAATTTCTTCCGAGGTAACATTTGTCTTATAACTTTTTTCATTAAAGTATCTGGTCTTCTCATATGGAAGGGACCCCTACGTGGATTAGTTGCAGTGCGAATATTTAACCTTGCTAAATATTTTTCTTCAATGTTTCTCTTAGAACCACTAATTATTGCATCTTTAGAATTTATTATTACGATATATTCTCCTAAAAGAGCCTTTTTTGCAATTTGACTACAAAAACGTCCTAAGATTTTATCCTTTGCATCCATTAATTGATATTCGATCATTGACTTTAAGATAATTTTTTATTTCTAATAAAATACTTTAACCCCAGATCCGCTAGGGTTTTGTTCAAGCAATTCTTCTATGGAGATTAATTTACTTCCAGAAGCTTCTATCTTCTTCTTAGCAGGTTTAGAATAATCTAAACAAGCAAGAGTTAGTTTATGATTCAAGTTCCCCATCGCTAAAACCTTTCCTGGGACCACTATTACATCATTGGCCTTAGTTTTCTTATTAATCCGATATAAATTAGCTTCAACGCGGTTCTTTCTTGAACCAGATAGCTTTTTAGAAACTTTCCTCCAAACTCTCCTCTTGGTTTTCCACAGATCTCTAATTAACCTGCGGGTATAATAGTTAGAAGGACCAGTTATTTTATGCGACATTAGAACATTCTACTGATTATTATAGTTTTTATTATAAATTATTGATATAATAATAAATTTTTGATATTTTATGATTCTATCTCTATTTCACCTAATTTATTAACAAATTCATCAATTTTTTCATTAAATATATTAAAAACCTTCTCAATTAGAACATTAAAGGGTAAAACTCCATCACTTTCAATTGAAAAGAGATATTTATTTTCTATCCACCCTACTTTTATTTTTCCTTTAGAGATATTCTCACATGATTTGCATAAATTACAGATTTTCCAATAATCATCTTCTAATTTTAAGCTTTTATCATTTGTTAAAGTAAATATTTTTTTTGGACATATATTTACAATATTTTGATTTTCTTCCTCGTCCTTTAACATATTTTCATCAAATTCTAAAACAGGATAAAATCTATAAGATACATTGGAAACTGCTTGCCATTTTATATGGTCTTTTGCAATCCCTAAAATTGCATATGCTTCTACTATGAATTTCGAATTACGATCCAACTTTAAAAGAGGAATGCTATTACTCACAGGAACTATTTTTGGATCATTTGAAACTAAATCTCCCGAATACACGGTTAAAGGCTTATTAGATGTATTTGTAATCTCACATGTTAGAGAAACTTGGCATAATGGACAACCGAATCCTCCACATGGACATTCAAAAGGAAGCTTATATATATAATCGGTACGCAGTGGTATCAATCCGAGTCTATGTGCGACAATTCCATCATATAAAGGCGAGTCATTTTCTTCCCGAATTCTATTATCTCAAGAATTCTTTAGGATAATGACCTCATCAATCGCCAATACAGGAACCTCAGAAAGGATTATTCTACGTATGGCATTAACCATCTCAACCGAAAGCCCCTCTAACATGAAAACCATTTTATGTTCATTCTTTTCAAGAATTTGTATGTCCATAATAATAACATTATAACTTTAATGATTTGAATATATATACAAATTAACAGTAAAAAATAAGTTTTATTGTTTGTATTGAAAAAGTCAACTATAATTAATTAATAAAATTTGAGATATTCATAAGCCTTGTTAGCTGATTGAAAACAATATTTTACTTCT
>JAEOTJ010000475.1 GCA_016839905.1 Promethearchaeota archaeon
CCTGCATTGCAACTTGTTTTTCAACAAGTTGTTCTTGAGTACCTACTTCGTTTCTTACTTCTAATTCGCGCAATCTCGATTGTCTCTCTGCATCTGCTTTTGCAATCCTAGCTTTTCTATATTCTTCTGCTTGTTTAGTGGCTTCCATGTTCTTTTTTAATTCCTGTTCAACAATGATTACTTCTAAGATTTCAAAAGATTCAATTAATACACCCCAATCTGCAGTTAGTTCATGAAGATCTTTGGAAACATGCTCAATTATTTCTCTGCGCTCTCTAATGATTAATTCTAATGGCATATTTGCGCATGAAGTTCGTATAATAGCCTCCGCAGCCCCTTTTAAGATCTTTTCAACATAGTTGTCGTCTCGAGGATACCATGAGACTGCACTGAAAGCTTTTTCAGGATCGACAACTTTCCAGATAAGCATTCCTACAAGCTCAATGTTCTGGTATTCTTTTGAAACTACTTGATCGTGTGCTTCTAATATCGTCTGAATACTTGTAGTAGGTATAACGATGTATTCGTCAATTAAAGGCAATAACCATAGAGAACCACCTAAACCAGCGTGTTTTACTTTACCATTTCGTAAGTGAATAACAAATTGGTTTGTTTTGAATTTCCTATAACGCGTTGCCATGAAAACAATGAATAAGAATAAAATGATAATCCATGTGATAACTCCTCCGACTATCCAACCATCAATTTCTTGGAACAACATTTTCTTGTTTCATAACCTCCTTTTTTTGTTGTTTTAATTTTTAATTTGATTTTTTTTAAATATGAAAAAAAAATTTATTTTTTATTTATGGGAAATTATAACGCAATCACCCTAACATGTAAAGCAATAGCAGGATGATGACGATTCTCGTGAGCATAATTGAAAGAGCGATGAGTATAAAACCAATTAATCTATGTTTATTTCTGACATTTTTTTCTTTTTTCGCTAAATCATCGTTTTTTCCACGAATTCTTAAGGAATCTTCATTTTGCATAGCTATAATGTCTTTCTTCTTGTTCTCTGAAGAAACCTTACTCACACTCATCCTTTCATTTTCCCCTCCTTTTAATTAATTTTTTATCATTATCAACTAATAAAAAGCCATTTCTTACATCGCAAATGTAAACCACTTCTTCCCTCTTAAATTCCGATTCAGGATGTAAAGGTTTTACATGAATTCTTTCGAATCTCATTGGAGTAGGGGAAGGGATTTTAATAATCCCTCCCCTGATGTCAATAGGTAAAATGACTTCGCCCTGTTTCCCTATTAAGTTCTTGGTTGAAGATATGGTGTAGTATCTTGATTTTGCAATTTTTTTCCAGGTATTATTGATTCCTTTCCAATTTAAGTAAACGATGGCGGGAGTTGCGAAAAATATAACAAATCTAATGGGATCTACAATTAGGTAATATAATATAATACCTGAAATACCATATACCAAAAATGATGCAGAAAGTAAGAGCATTATTGGAGCAGGAGTAATATCGGAAAGATCAAATTCTGCCTCAGTGTCAATTTCGGCATCCATATCAACATCCATATCTACATCAGTATCAATTTCCACATCAGAGTCCACATCTATATCGGTATCTACATCCATGTCATAATCAACTTCAGCATCTACATCGATATCAACATCTATATCAGTGTCAATATCTATTTCACCCTCACCAGAAATATTTGCTTCCATTTGTGCTAAGAAAAATGAAATTATTGAAAATAAAATTCCACCGAAAAATAAACCTACACAGATGTTAAAAAAGATATGAAAAAAGGCATCTACGTGAAAATGTGAGATAACTGTCATTACTGTACCAAGACTTATCATGAACAGCCAATAGTAAAAATCATAAATTCTCACTTGTAAGACCTTTTATTAGTAATTTTTAATATATTTTTTTATATGCTTTTATATTTAATATATTTTTCAATATAAAATTATATAACCGAATATTTAAAGGTTTTGATCATCCTTATAAATTTCTTAAAATAGCGTCTGGCGTCTTATATATAATATATATTTTTATATAGACCTATTTATTTTATTATATTAAGAAGAAATTATTAAAAACAATCAAAAATATTAAATAAAGAAGAAAAGATTTTTAGAATACATATATATTAATATATTTTATTTTGATAAAGGTGTTCTCTATTTCTAATGATAAAGAAAGCTCTAATGAGCATGCATCAGAAACCGAAAAAATCAAACCTATCTATGTTCACGTTTCACAAGTTATTAGAGATATTATTGATAAATATAAAACAAGAGATAATAAAACTATATCTGGTATAATTGAAGAAGCTATCACAATTTATGATATTTTTTCCTCTAAATCTCCTGAATTACTTGCTATACTAGAAAAATATAAAGATAAATATGAAAATGAATCTAAGATAATTGAAGAAGCGATAAAACTCTTCGATAAACAGAAAGATCCTGAGATGGCAGACGATTTGGATTTATGGTGTCGGGCTCGCGAAGAAATGGA
>JAEOTJ010000476.1 GCA_016839905.1 Promethearchaeota archaeon
TATTTTTTATTTAATTTGTTTATTTTAATAATTAGATACTATTCATTGTAATGTAATCAAATCCTAATTTTGCTGAAAACCAACCAAAACCTATTAGAGCAACAATTATGAGTAATTTTCGATACATTTTTATTCTGGATTGAATCATTTTAAAAATATTACGAAAAATGCACTAATCTTAGGATCAGATTTTATTCAATTTAGATAAAAAAATAGGCTTATAAAATATCTATTCATTCAATTTAATAAATCTCAGAAAAAATGAGGAAGTTTTGATTAGAAATGGGAGATAAATATAATATAAAAATACCACGAGAGCTTGCGGAATTATTCCAACAATATATTGATAAGCATAAGGAGTTAGGATACACGACTGTATCGCAATTCATTTTGGAAGTCCTTAGAAATGAAGCAAAAAGAATTATTGATGAGTTTAAATGAAATATAATATAAGATTATTGAATTAAATATGAAAGAACTTGAAGATATAACTTATTCTGAATTAAAATTATTACCAATAAAAGAGTTTGTACCTTTATATGAAAATGATTTAAATAAGATCTATGATGTAAAATTAAATACTCTATTTAGGTGAAGGCTATTATATCACAGTATTTTTATCAAGATCGAATTTATATTCAGAAGATGTCAAAAAATAACAGAGATAAATTATTTGTTGAAGTTGATCAAGAAGATTTAAAATCTAATATTTTCATTCCAATTTATAATCTTGATAAATCTGGTTCTTATTTTTTTGGAAAGAGGTTCGCAATTTTAGGAGATTTTAAAATTGGTAAAACGGAATTAGGAAAATTCATTAATTTTAAAATGGAGGATTATTATGAAGATTGTATTTGTATTACTATAAATTCTCAAATGGTTCAATATTTAAATGTAAAAGAGATACATTTATGGGTTTATGAACAATGGCTTTTAAAATTAATGCAAGTAAATAATCCAGATTTAGAAAACATTGTGAAAAAAGTCTCTAATAAATTTATACAAGATAGGGGTCAATCCATTCAAAATATATCAAATGAATTAGATAAAATATTTTTAATAAGTGAAATATATAAAAATTACCTGAAAATCAAACCTGAAGCTAAATTTGTTGTAGAATTTGACCAAGCAAATATTATAACTGATGAAGATCAATTTACTCCCTTCTATGAATTTTGGCGATATTTTCAAGGCTTTTGGGAGGATGATAATTATTTCTCAGAAATTCCATTATTTATTTTTGTGATAGGTCATAAAAATTGGATTAATTTTGCTACATTAAAAAATCCAAGTGGAAGAGGTGTATTTGATAAATATATATCATATAATTATTGGAATACAACGGATATTCACGAATTATTTAAAAAAAGATTAAATTATGCCATAAAGAATGAATATAAAAAGGAATTAATGGAATATTTTTTATGTCCTGGGATTATTGATTTTTTTGGAAAAAAATTAGGTGAGGTTAGTACTCAAGAATATTTAGATGAATTTTTTGATGATTATCTCCAAAAGTTCATAAAAGATTATGAGAATAATAAGAGTAAATATAAAGACTTTCTGGATTTCTGTCGTAAAGATATTCGGAAAAAAAAATATGATAATACTTATTTTGACGATGTTGAACGTATTTTTACAGGAACTCCTGCATTGGATTATATGCCTGTATTTCGATTTATTAGTCAAAATCAAGATAAGAAATGGTTTGATGAATTATTCTTATTAATTGAAGACATTTATGATAAGCACTCTATTAGTTTTGACTCAAAAGGTTTAAAAAATTATAAAAATTTAACTCATCAATTTATCTATTATAATTTTGCGTTATCTGCATTATCAAATAAGAAACCTAAATATAATCCTCCTCTCTTTCATGATTATGAGGGGAAATTGGCACTTGATTCTGCATTCAGTAGGTGTTTAGATGCAATTCCTCATGGACTTCAAGGTCCCGTCTCTAGATTAAAAAGATTTGTAAAGTCAGAAAGAATATCTCGAATCATATTTAACAAGGATTTAAATGATAAAGAAATGCGAATATCCTTGAGAAATCTCATTCAAATTTCTGACGAAATCTTCGCAATAATTCAAAAATGGTATATAAATGAATATCTAGGTATAATCAGTAGCAATGAAAAAATGAATAGTAATAATCTGATTCCATTTGATAAGATAAGAAAAACCATATTTAAATTAAATGATTTATATAAAGGAAAACTCACCAATTGGGCTATTTTTGATAAAGAAGCAAGAATAATAACTCCTCTTTTAATGGGAAAATATTTTCCTAAAAATTCAATATTTATATCACAACTTAATTTAAAAAAATTGGAACAGCTTAAAAATAATATAGATTCCCCTAAAACATCAAATATAACAATAGTTCAAGCAACTTTTGAAATTCTAAATGAATATCTCTCTCAGATTAATGATTTCAATGAAAAATTAATTAAAAAGAATCAGATAATAGATAATAGTTCTCAAATTACAACAGAAGATCAAATCTTAAAGGAACTAATAAATAAAGTAAAAAAATATAAAGATAAGGAATTAGAATTATCAGATTTTAAAATCTTTTTAGATCAGATTAAGGAATTTGTTAAAAATCCTTCAGATTATTCTGAAATTAGAGAACAAATGGTTAAATTACTAAAACGCATAAAAAATTATTATTTTACATTCGAACAAATGGCTAAAATTCTAAATAATAAAATTGAGGAGGTAGTTCCAGAACAAGGATATTATTTCGTAATTCTAGATGATTCTTGGAATCATAGTAATTTATTTTGGACATATTATATGGATAAAATGGTTAAAATTAATGGATATAAAAGTAAGATTTATAAATCTACTGAATTAATTGAAAAGCTTAAAGAAATTAATATTGATGAGAATAATGAAAAATGTTTGATTTTTATTGATGATCTAATTGGAACAGGAAATTCATTTATTAAATCATATAAAAAATATTTTGAGAAAGATTTTGAAATAATAGAAGAAAATAAAAAAAGGAATGTTAAAATATATTTAATTGCCGGAGTAGGTTCTATCGAATCAATGGAAAAAATTTCAAATCAAACTTTAGTAAATAAAGATAGAATCCGCTATTCTAAAATAATAAAAAAAAAAGATAAAGCATTTTATAAAACTCATTGGTCAGATACCATTAAATTAAATAAATTTAAGAATTTTTTAATAAAATTAGATAATGAGAATTGGAATGGTTATGGTAATCAAGAGTTCCTTGTAGTTTTTGAATGGAGCGTCCCTAATAATACAATAAGTTGCTTATGGAAAGATAATATCAAGATTAAGAATAAAAAATGGAAACCTCTTTTTCCAAGAAATTGAATTTTTATTTTAAATATTGAAACATATTTTTCATAATTGTTATTTAAAAAAATTAAGTAAATCTAAATATTTGATTCTTATCTTTTTCTTGTTTTACACTTCCGAAATAATATTAAATTGATAATAAATCTAAAACTTTATAAAATATTGTAATTGAAATATAACTATTCAAAATCAAGGAAGTCTTTAATTAAGAAAAGTATTCCAAAATAGGGAAATTAATTGAATTAATATTTATTTTCTCTAATTGTTTAAAATTTAAAAGGTGTCATTTATATATGAAAACAGGACAAATATTAACATTAAAACCAAAAATGGGAATAATCCCTGAAGTCACTAAACAGAATTATGAAACAATAGCTCAACAATTAAGGGAACTAATAACAAATTCATTAGATGCTGATGCTACAAAAGTATATATCACAGTTCAACCCGACGGAAAATTCACTGATTTATTAATAGCAGATGATGGAATTGGAATGGATGAAGATGTTTTTACTGAAGAATATTTAGCTTTAGGGGGTAGTAAAAAATATGATATGCCAGATCAGATAGGTAGAATAGGGATTGGATTTTTAGCATGTGCTCCACTTTGTAGGTATATTGAAATTCATACTCGGCGAAAAGATAGTAATATGGCTTTTATCGCTAGGATTGATGTTAATAAATTATTTAAAGAAAGTTTTAGGTATGAAGAAATGGAATCCCATGAAGTAGGAAAGATATTAGATGTGTATGAAGATGCTGATTCAATAGGTCTTAAAAAACATTATACTAGAATCATATTAAAAAAACTAAAACCTGAGGTTCTAGATACTCTAAATAACGCTTCTAATCTGGACCATTTGATTGATGAATTAAGCAAGATCTTACCTTTAAGATATCCTGATGAATGTGAATTGTATAAACATATAACTCCTGAATTAAAGGAATTACTTCTTGAAGTTTCAAAACCTTGGAATATTGATATCTATTTTAACGGAGAAAAATTAAGAAGAAGGGTTTATGGTGACATTGAAGGTGAAAAATTTAAGGTGGTAATGGAACTTAAAAATGAAAGAGCTGAAATAGGTCCAGGAAGAGTTGTTGGTTATTTTATTGAAAATACTAAAAGGTTAAAGAATTGGAATGGTTTAATTTCAAGGTCCCATAATGTCGCAGTAGAGTATAACGGTTTTTTAGGATGGTATAAACGTCCTGCCGCTTTACCTAAAATTACTGGAGAGCTTTTTTTACAAGATTTAAATAAAAATAAAGCTATGAATATCACTCGAAATGCATTTAATGAAGCTGATGAAGATTTCTTGAATTTAAGGAATTACATATATAAAAAATTAGATTACTTTACGAGTAAGGTCTATAAGCGTACTTATACAGCTTCTGAGATTAATAAGGTAATCCGAAAAAAGAAAGCAATAAAAAAAGACTTAACAACAATCTCTAAAGCAATTTCAAAACCAAAAGCCAAAAAGAAACCAACTCAAAAAAAGATAATAAAAAAACCAGTTGTAAAAAAAAAAGCAATGGATTTATCAAAAATAGAGATAGCAAAAAAATTTGGGGATGTTGAAGTAAGGATTGTGGACGAGACGCCTAGTAAGAGTAAAAAAGGGTACGATATCGAATGGAAAGGTGAAGATGGTACAGAACCCGTTGTTCTAATTAAAAAAGATTTAATTCGTGAAGTAGGGGCTGATTTAAAAATAGAAAATCAAACTTTTAAGGTATATTTTATCGAGGATGAGGATTCTTCTTCACCTTGTAGAATAGATTTCAATAAAAACGAAGTTGATTTTAATATTTCACATCCTTCTTTAAAGTCTAAAAATGAAAAAATTATGGCTTTTGTATTTCTCTTAACTTTTTTTTATGATAAAGTGGAGTCGAAGGAGGAATATAGAAAAAAGATCATTGATAGTTTATCAGATATCGGAGATTAATGGTTGAGTGTATTGGAGGGTAGCTTATTTGAAAGTAAAAATAAGCAACAAGTAAGGGAGGAACTTTGGGAACCATGTTTCGAAATAAGGAACTCAAGACTTTCAATGAGGAAACGTAATAAGCGTCCAATAAGATATCTTTGCTTTCCTGGAGGAAAAGCGTTATTTTTAAGATATTTACTCGAGAAAGATCATATAAATGAACGTTCTATAATTGTAGGAATTGAAGAAAATCGAAGTCTTAAGGGGCAGATTGAAGAATTATTCCAACAAGAACTGAAGTTAAAAAAGGCAATTATGGTTGGTGATAAAAAATATCAGAATATTGTTAAAAATCATAAGCAATTAAATGAAAAGTACCCTTTTGATATAATAAATCTTGATATAAACGGTTCTTACCATTCGTTGTCTAATAGAAATCAAGAAGCAATATATATTATTGCCTTACAGTATCTACTCATTCAACAAAATATAAATTTTAAAAGATATAATTATATGGAAAATGATTTTTACTTACTTATAACATCTAATTTAGAAAAGACTAGACTTCCTGAAGATATTATTATTGAGAAATATGGCGGGGATTTAACGTTGTATTTAAAAAATGAAGTTCTCAATCAATACAGAAAATTAGGGAATCATATCATAGAAAAATATTTAGAGAATGAGGTCACAGGAGAACGGGAAATATTTAAAGTGTCAATACACAGTACTGTTTTAAGAATAATTAATCAATGCTCTCAATTTTTCACAATTAAGTTAGATTATAGACCAATATGTTATAGAAATCAAGGAGATACTTCAAAGATGGTTGCTATGAGATTTATATGCGAGAAAATTAAAAGTGCTCCTAGTACAAATGGAAAATTGCTTGAGTCGAGAAATGTGAATATGAATAAATCAATAGATTTAGTAGAATCAACTAGATTTTTACCTGACCCTGAATCTTAACATTTTTTTGTACAGGTCTTAACTCAAAAGCTTCATTGAAATCCTTAGCATTAAGAATCTTTAATTGTAGTCCTTTATATGGAGGAAAGGCACCACGCACACCAATTACTCTTCTTGCATCTGCTATCATTTCTAACTCCTCAGCGGTCCATTTACTAGAAATAAAACGATTTTTCTCTAGGCCTTTCAAGGGTATGTATCTCATGGGATAAGAAACTACCCCCCATCTCATAATATCTTGATGTCGAAGAAAAAAGTCCTCAGGTGAGTCTTTAAAATTATAAAGTGTATAAAAAAACAAATCCCTTCCACGATATCCTGCTTGAATTAGAAAATCTATTGCTTTTTTTACTTTACTTTTGTTATACTTGCGGTCATATGCCATCCTCACATATTTAATTTTTAATTTTCTTAATTTCTCTGCAATTTCTAGAGTTATTAATCTAGCATCAAGACCATGATTAAAATCTACATCAAGCTTTAATTCTAATAATTCATCTAATACATTATGAACATATGGGCTGGCTAATAGATTATTGTCCCATAATATTACTCTTTTATGACCTTTATATATAAATTCTTTAATAGATTTTCTAGCAGTAAAGTTAGGTTCTAATATAGGAACAGCACAATAACGGCATCTTCTAATACATCCTCGAGAACTGAATATTATGCTACCATCCCAGTTTGGAACTAAACTATAATCTGGTATTAAATCTTCAACTTCATTAAATAATCCTATATGAATATTATCTGCTAGAGATTTACTAGCATGTTTTTCCATTAGAGAAGCATATAGCCCACCTAGTGTTATTTTAATATATGGAAATAATTCTTTATAATATTTAATAGTTTTATGAACTATTTCCCAAGCATAAGAAAATAAGCTAGTTATATAAATCTCATTAGGTTTTTTTTTTGGTTTTTCCATTCCTTTGATGAATTCTGTTGTGTGACCTTGCCCTTTAAGGTAAGTACTTATCTTTAGAAGTCCTAAAGGAGGATAACGAGAATAGAATTTGGGTTGAACTAATAAAAAATGCATTATGAGATAATTATTAGTTTTTAATAATTTAAATTGGATCCAATAGATCAGATTATTATTTGTGTGATTTCATAACTATAAATTACTAATTTTAATAAATTACTTAAGTTTTGCGTTTTTTTATAAAATATAATACAGATCTTAATTTTTATTATTTTAAAACTTTATTATCTTTAAAATTTGTTTTAGTTTTACACCTAAGGCTTTTTCCATTTTAGAGATAAATTCACATTAATTTAATGAATTTAAAGATTTTTTTTATACTGAAGCTCTATTTTACAAAAAAAAGGATAAATATAAAGGACAGATTAAGTTGCTCAATAATTTATTATCTCTGAAATCTATTTTAGTTTAACATCTAGACTTTTTTTACCTTAGAGATAAATTTAAATCAATATTATGAATTTGAAGATCTTTTTTGTATCGAAACTCCATTTTATAAAAAAAAAGTGAAAAGATAAAGA
>JAEOTJ010000039.1 GCA_016839905.1 Promethearchaeota archaeon
ATAAAAATGTGAAGAAAACTATTAATTCAGCTGGGAGTGATCATAAAAACTACGAAAAGGATAAAGATATACAAATTGTTACGCAGATTTATTTGTTTCCGATGATCCGACTAAATTGCAAGTCTAAAAAGGGAAGTAATTTTGAGATTTATTCTATTGGTTCAGATCAGAAATTTATGATCTTTTCTAATTTCTAATGTATTTTTTTTATTTTATTTTCCATATTTTTTTTTAAAATTTATTTTTCCTGAAGAAAATTTTATTTGGAATAATAAAAGTGATATTTTGTGAAGAAAAATCTAAAAATTTCTAAATTTGCTAGAGATCAATATAAAGATGATAGCAATTTAAAAGATCGATTACAAATTTACCGATATTCAGAAAATAAAAGAACATGGTTTAATTGGGCCTATGATCAATTAGATTTGGAGAATAAAAAGGATATTCTAGAACTTGGATGTGGAACGGGATTACTATGGAAATTAAATATTGAGGATGTATCCTCTAACCTAAGAGTTATCCTGTCAGATTTATCGAATGGAATGCTAAAAACTACTAAAAAATCTTTAAATGAATATAATAAGCAATTTAAATATAAAAAAATTAATGCTGAAAAAATTCCATTTAAGAAATCTTCTTTTGATGTAGTAATAGCATTACACATGTTGTATCATGTACGAAATTTAGAAAAAACCCTCGTAGGAATAAAGAGAGTATTAAAAAAAAATGGTAAATTTTATGCCTCAACAATAAGTTTTAACCATCATAAAGAATTGAGAGAATTATTCTCAAATTTTGATAAAAAATTAGCTTTTCATTCAAATATGCTTAATGAATTTCGGCTTGAAAATGGAAAGGAGATTTTAAATAAATACTTTAATAGTGTAAACGAGTTAATTTATCAAAACAATCTAATTATCCCTATAGCTGAACCACTCTTTAGATATGCTTTCTCGTTATTTGATTCAGATCAAAGGAAAATTTTGAAAAGTAAAGAAGGTGAGTTTATGTCATATTGCAATAAAATTATTTCGGAAAGAGGTAATTTCGTAATAATAAATAGAGCGGTATTATTTGAGTGTATTAATAAGTAATTGATAATGTATTAAATACAATCTAAAACAATAGTTAATTTCATGTCACCAGAGCTTCCGGAAGTGGAAACATTTAAAGAATACTTTGATGAGACATCATTAAATCAGAGAATTAGCAATGTTCTTATAAGAGATAATAGAGTTCTTAACGTCCAAGAAAATAATTTTAAAAAAACACTGAAATCAAATCAATTTAACTCTACTTTAAGACATGGTAAGTATCTTTTTGTCAAATTAAATACAGGATTTATTGTATTTCATTTTGGTATGTCTGGCGATCTATACTATTTCAATGATATTAAGGAAGAACCAACCCATTCTCGAATTTTATTTGAATTTGCTAATGGAAATTATTTATCATATATCTCCCAAAGAATGTTTGGAAAAGTAGATTTAACTAAAGATATTGAGGATTTCATTGCTAAAACAAAAAAGTTGGGAGTAGATGCCATGAAAATGACCTTTGGAGAATTTAAGAAGTCACTAGAGAAAAGAACGGCTGTGGCAAAATCTGCGTTAATGAATCAAAACATTATTGCAGGAATCGGAAACATCTATTCGGATGAGATTTTATTTCAAGCTAAAGTTCATCCAAAAACCAATATTAATGAAGTAAGTGATTCTAAATTAAGAGAAATTTTTGAAATCATAAAAAAAGTGCTTAAAGTCGGGATAGAGAAAAGGGGTATATTAAAAACATATCCTAATCATTTTATAATTTCTCATAGGAAAGAGAATGAAGCTTGTCCTGAATGTGGGGGAAAAATTGAGAGGTTAAAGATTTCACAACGCCATGGTTTTTTTTGCCCTAATTGCCAAAAACAACAGAATAAAACCAGTGATAAGTAATGGAGCCTGTTATTTTTTCGTGGAGCGGAGGTAAGGATAGTGTTTTAGCACTCTATCTTTTAAATAGACAAGTATATCAAGTGAGAGTGTTATTAACTACAATTTCAGAAGATTATAATAGAGTTAGCATGCATGGAGTAAGAAAAGAGTTATTAGAAAAGCAAGCTAATTCTATTGGAATTCCTCTTCTTACTATATCTCTTCCAAAAAACATCTCAAATGAGGAATATGAGGAAATCATGTATCGAGAAATGTTGGATTTTAAATGCCATAGAGTTTATCATGTTGTATTTGGGGATATTTTTCTTGAAGACATTAGAATTTATCGTGAATCAAACCTCTCGAAAATAGGAATGAAAGCAATATTCCCGCTCTGGAAAAAAGATCCGAATGAATTAGCAAAAATGTTTATAATTTTTGGATTTAAAGCAATAATTACCTCAGTGGATTCTAAATTTCTCGATGACTCTTTTATCGGTAAATTATATGATAATGACTTTATAGATTCTCTTCCGCCTGATGTAGATCCTTGTGGAGAAAATGGAGAATTTCACTCGTTTGTATTTGATGGACCTATATTTTCATATCCCATTCAATTCCAAAAAGGAGAAGTAGTATTTCGGGAAAATCAATTTTATTATATTGACCTTATATAATAGGAGATTTTAGATAATATAAAAAGGGATTTATTCAAGTTTTTAATATTCCAATACACCTGTATGCATAATTAATTTCCACCTATCTTTTACATTTGTATATACTTTACAAACCCTGCCTTTCCAATGGTTTTTGTTATTATTAGAGTCCATCCATAATGTATCTATATCCACGACAGCAAAAGCTCCATCCATTTCCTTAGAGATTATAATTTTTTTTATTTCTCTTTTATTATGAACAAGTGTGTAATTATCAAATAACTCTTGCCACCCTCGTTTCCATCTATC
>JAEOTJ010000477.1 GCA_016839905.1 Promethearchaeota archaeon
CAAAAAAATTCCAAAATTTGCTGCCGACTCTTGGTTTTATATCATATCCTTCATAAACTTGAATTAATTGGTCAAAATTTTCTTGATTGAAACTATTAAACACGTTTAGTCTTATCCAAGCACATAAATTATACCAGTTTTTTTCATTCAAGAAGGTTTTAAAATTCTCTAATATAAATTCTTTGGTTTTTTGATACTCTTCTTGTATTAAATCATTTAGGAGAGGTAAAAAAGACTTTTTTCTATAAGTCCAAAAGCTTTTGCAAATATTAAGTGCGATGTCATAATTTCCCTTTTTCAAATGTGTCAAGGCTAACAATCCTAAAGCCTTATAATTTAACGGATTGAATAGTAAACTCATAGAATAAAGCATTTCTAACCGATCATAATTATTATAAAGAAAGTTAAATTCCCATATTTCTTCTCCTAGATCGCACCATAAATTACTCATTTTTTTATCATTTAATATTATTTTACTATTTCTCAAGCCATCTAGATAATCTTCAATTGCCATTTTTAATTGCTCATTATCTAGATATATGAACTCATCTTCTTTTAATAAATTATAAACACTTTTACACTGATCTGATAATAACCTTCTTACAATCTCCTTATGTAAAAGTTCTCTCGCCACATCGGATTTAAAATATATCAATGTTTTTAAAAGTGATAGATATTTACTTTCATTTATTGACCTAATCCTTGAAGAAATACCATAAGTTATATCATAATTTCCTTTAAAAAAATGAATTAAGGCTAGATTTTTTAAAGCTTTATAATTTAAGGGATTAAATAATATACTCATCGAATTATATATTTCTAACTTTTCATAATTATTTTCCTCTATTTTTGATCCAAGTTCAATCTCTCCTAGATCGCACCATAAATTACTCATTTTTTTATCATTTAATATTATTTTACTATTTCTCAAGCCACCTAGATAATCTTCAATAACGATCTTTAATTGTTCATTATCCAAAAATGATAACATTTTGGTTTCTAATAAAAAATATACGACTGATTGATGACCAGATGAAAATCTAATACCAATCTCCTCTTGGAAGTACCTCCTAGCCATTTGATCTCCTACTTCAAAAAGTTTTCTTAACAGAGGAAAGGACAGATGAGAATGCAACATTCTTGTATCGTAATTTTGTTCAGCCCATATTTGTAAGTTTGAACAATGGGCCCAAAATTCTTCTTCAGGAGAAAATTGAAGGTCATCTCTTTCTATATCAAAATTTATATCATCTTGTTTATAATACTCTAAAAAAGTATCCATTGAATCAAATTCTTTAAGTTGTTTAAAATTACTTGTAGGGATTGATAAAATCAATTTTTTACAGATTAAAAATGGTTTTCCTCCAATATAAATGCAAGTCTCATCATTATCTAATTTTAACGACAGATAATCATTAATTTTATAAATTAAATTTATATTGCATTTTCCTTTACTGATATCCATCTTAATAAATATAATAGAAAATAGCATATATAAATATTATACCAAAAAATTATCAATATCTTCAAACCTTCTTCGTAAATTTGCCCATTGGCTGACTCTTTCTCTCATTCCCAATTTTCCCCCAACGGAGAATTCTAAAAGTTTATCGACATAATTAATTGATCCAAACTCTTTTATTAAAAAGTTTGATTCATCTCCAAAAAAAGACCATATACTAAGTTCTCTGCCTAAATCAATAATTTTTCTGTATGCAGGAGCTATATCAAGGTCTCCCGAAAAGATGATTGCTTTTCTATATTTTCTTTTATACGCATCATATACCGATTGACTTCCCAAAGAGATATCTACTCCTACCTCTTTTTCAATTCCATTTTCAAGGATTTCATTTTCTAGACTTTTTACAATAATGCCTTCTCCTTCGAGAGCTTCAATATTATGTTCTTGATCACGTCTTCTACGCTTTCTAATATCATCAATTGGAGGAGTTAAGCCAAGAAATACTTTAGTCTCTACAACATCATGTTCTACTCTAAAGTGAGCAATGATTAGATTTATAAAATCATTAGCATTCATTTGTCTAAAATTATCAACTGAATTTTGATCTACTTTAGAATATCGTTTATAAAATTCATTTGGAGCCCTTCTTAATAATGATTTAATTGCCCAAAAAGAATTGATTATGTTATAGTAGTCAATATAAATAATTGCAGAATTCATAGGCGCTTCTTGAATAGGAAAGCTATAAGCATATTTTTTAATGTCTCTAATAAGCAAATCCTTGTAATCGTATACTTCGTCTCTTGGCCTTAGTTCTCGATATATACGACCTAAGATATCTCTTAGATTTCTCTGAACACCCAAGCGATTTACATCCGCGGTTAAACCAATAATATGAACCCTTTTTCTCATTTCTTGTTCTAATATTAATTTTACAGGAAGATATTTTCCTATATATTCTCCTGCATTATTAACCTTATTTTTGCAAATAATATATGCGTCATTAAAAACATCTTTATAGCCCAAGCTTATTAAA
>JAEOTJ010000478.1 GCA_016839905.1 Promethearchaeota archaeon
CAAAGACTGATAGCTTGTGGGAGAAAAAAATGATAATTCTAAGAGTTTATATGATATAAATCTAAATTTTTACAAAATAAGTAAAAGAAAAAAAAATGGGTTATCACCTAAAAGGTGTTAATGCCAAGATAATTACATTCTCTTTATTTTTATTCAAATTTAAAGAAAATTTAAATACTATTATTGAATATTTATATTTAAATAAATTCCAGTAGGTTATTAATTATAAGTTAATAGCTATCAATTAAAATTAGATTGTATAAGTTAAGGACAATTAATTCAAAAAAATCATTAATAATTTTCAATTGAGGTATGTTTATTATGAGAGAAAAGACAAGAAATTTAATTATTTTAATATCTATTACTCTCCTTTTCATTACTTTAAACCAATTTGCATTACTAGAATCTATGAATGAAAAACATAATCATTATGATAATATAAAGAATTTAATCATTCCAGATATTAGTGTAACTGAAGTTTGGGAAGATGAATGGGGAGATTCAGGATTGGATTATATTTATGATGTAACCATAGATTCTCAAAATAATATCTATGTTGTTTCGCGAGTTTCTTTATACCACATTAATTTAAGGAAGTATGATAGAAACGGTTCTTTAATATGGAATCTTGAATGGAGTAAAAACAATGAATCTCATTACGGATATGATGTTATTACGGATTTAAATGACAATGTTTATGTAACTGGGTGTTATTATTTTAATGAGACACGAGTTAATGATATCATTCTAGTTAAGTTTGATCAATCTGGAAACGAATTATGGAATAAAACTTGGGGCACTAATCAGACAGACATTGGTAGAGCTGTAGTAATAAATTCTAATAATGATGTTTATTTAATTGGTGAAAATGAAGATATAATCATTAGAAAATATAATAGTTCTGGTTATCTAGAATTAAACACCATATGGGATTATTATTCTAACGATGACTTACTTAATGCAGATATTGATTCAAATGATAATATATATATAGCGGTAAATTCAGGATTATTGAAATTTAATTCAAGCAACGAGTTTGATTGGCTTGTTTCAGAATCATGTACAGAATGCGGATGTGCTGTTGATGAAAATGATAATATTTATTTAGTTGGGATAATCAGTGGTAATATTATAATGATAAAATATAATGGTTCTGGAGGGGAAATATGGCAGCAGACATGGGATATTGGAGATAATGAAAATATTTACGGCATAGCAATAGATTTGAAGAATAATATATATATTGCAGGAAAAATCTATACAGGAGGTTATGAATATTGGGATTGGATGCTTATAAAAATTAATAGCACAGGAAATAAGGAATGGGAATGGTATTATAACAGTGGTCGTTTTTCTGAAGATATTTGTTATGACGTAGCAACCGACTCTTTTAATGATATTTACGTAATAGGAACTACTCGTGCAACCTATAATATCTCTATTATTAAATTAACAGAGAATTTCTTTCTTTCTACTGATGCGGACATTCCTGATACTGATGGATGTTTTAATCTCACCTGGGAACCCTCCCCAAATGTTGATAATTATTCGATATATACCTATAATGAACCAATTATAGAAATTAATAGTAGTCATGTTCTTATTCAAGATGGAATCATTGGACAATTGCAATTAATATCAGGAATTTTAAATGGAACACATTATTTCGCAGTTATGGCTCAAAATGAAACACAAAATATTACTTCAAATTGCATATCCATAGAAATAAAGTTATTCCCTCCCTTTTCCTTTTCTTCATCTACTGATGCGGGTATTCCTGATTCTGATGGTGATTATAATATAAATTGGGATGATTCCCAATATTCTGATAACTATTCCGTCTATGTATCTAAAAATTATATCTCAGAGATTAATGGAAGTGTTCAGGAAATAGCGAATGGATTAACAGGAAATACATATCAATTAAAAGGTGTTCCAAATGGAACTTACTATTATAAAGTCGTTTCATTTAATCAATTTGGTAATCAAAGTAGTGATAATTGCGTGAAAATCGATGTATTAAGTAGTCTGCTTTGGTATGATGTTCAATATTCATTTACTGATTTTTATTCATCTGGAATGACCATTGATAAATATGGAAATACATATACAATTGGTTCAGACCAAAATATGGGTTATGGTATTGAATATACTATTTTAAAATATAATAGAACGGGTGATCTTGTCTGGATTAGAGAATATGGAAACGATGAGTATTCTGGAGGAGAAGATATAATAACGGATTCAAATGGAAATATTTATGCAGTAGGACGATTCTATGGTGATTTTTCTATATTAAAGTATAATAATTCAGGTGATCTTGAATGGGCGAGACAACTAGATATTGGGGGGAGTGTAAGGGATTTTGCAATGGGTGTTGCATTAGATTCAAATGAAGACGTGTTAATTACAGGAATTACAGATAGGGAGAGTGCAGGTCAAGAAGATATTGCTATAATGAAATATGATAAAGATGGTAACTTTCAGTGGTATAAAACTTGGGGTGGATCTCAGACAGATTTTGGTTTGGGAATTACATTAGATAAAGCGGATAATATTTATATAAGTGGTGTAACAGAAAGTTTTGGAGCCGGTGATTATGATTTAATTCTCATAAAATTTAATAAATCTGGAGGATATCTATGGAATTCTACATGGGGAACACCATATGAGGAAGGAGAAGAACAATATAAACCTGTCCGAGTTGCCTTAGATTCTAATAATAATAGTTATCTCGTTGGTTCTCTTGGGACTGTATCTGATGAACAAGATATGGTTTTAGTTAAGTTTGATACACTTGGAAATCAAATTTGGAATTGGACATATGGTATTCCAGATGATGACGACCATTTAATTGATGTTCTCGTTACCTCTGATAATGAGATTTATGTTGGGGGTCATCGTGATGATTCACTTATTTTTAAATTAAACTCATCTGGGTCGGTTTTATGGAATCTTACTTTTAATACTATGAAAGTTGAACGAGCTTATGGGATTGCATTTGATAACAATGGATATATTTATATGAATGGAAATTATTTTACGGGTAGTGATCATCATCCCTTCTTAGCACAATTTTCTCTATGTCCCCTTAATTTTTACTTAACAACAAATGCAGAAGAACCAGATACGAATGGAATTTTTAAATTAGATTGGACTCCATCTTTTAATGCAAGAAATTATACAATTTATATGAATAAATCCTATATTAGCGAAATAGATCCTTCAGTTAATAAAGTTTCAGAAGGTTTGACTGGTCTATCCCATATAATATCAGATTATACAAATGGGACGTATTATTTTTTAGTTGTTGCTTATAATGAATTTGGAAACTTTTCTTCAAATTGTATTCAAGTAAATATATCATTAGCAAGACCAGGTGAATTTAATTTAACAAAAATTGCTGGTAATCCAGAAGTGGATGGAACATTCAACTTAAATTGGACAGCCTCTTATGAAGCCAACAATTATTCAGTTTACCAACATGATGGTTTCATTACGACTATAAATGATACAATAAAATTGCTTGCAAGCGGAGCTACTAATAATTCTTATTCTTTCATTAATACTCCCATCGGAGATTATTATTATAAAATTATTGCATTTAATGATTTTGGGAATAGAAGTTCGAATTATATAAATGTAAATGTTTCTAGAGGGCCTCCTAATGCACCTATTTTATCTCTTTCCGGCCATGAAGACTATTATGATGTCTGCGATGGAGATGGAATCTATTCTTTAATTTGGAATAATGCAGAAGCAGCAAATAGTTATTCTATATATGCTAGTTTAAATAATATTATTCAAATTGATGGAGATGATATTGAAATCATTAATAATTTTTCGGAAATTAAGTATTTAATTGATGGTATTGATGGAAATATCATTTGGTATTATGCTATTGTAGCTTATAATGAATATGGCTCAACCATTTCTAATTGTCAATCAGTATTTACATATGGAGGAGATTTTACTCCCAAACCAGGGTTTTTTGACATACATACTGATGCTGATAATCCTGACCATAATGGCAATTTTAATATTAATTGGGATGTAGCAAGCGATACTATTGACTATACTCTTTATCAGAGTAGTAGTTTCATATCAACAATTGATGGTAATTGTATAGAAATTGATTCAGGAAATACAAATCGTAGTATAGATTTTAAAAATTATGATAATGGGA
This sequence comes from Promethearchaeota archaeon, assembly GCA_016839905.1. The sequence continues at coordinate 4,187 of JAEOTJ010000478.1, forward strand.
CTTACTATTTTGCGGTTGTTGCATTTAATGGAAATGGAAATCGAACATCAAAATGCCTCCAAGTAGATATTGGAACATATCCTCCAGGAGATTTTCTACTTTCACATACTGGAATAAATCCAGATCCTGATGGAGTATTTACATTAAATTGGAATATATCTCTTGGAGCACTTAACTATACAATTTTTGAATGTAATCAAAGTATTACGGAATTTAATACCACAGTAAAGGATATTGCTATAGGACTAACAAATAATTCATTTATAATTTCCAAACAGGTGAATGGAACTTATTATTATATAATTGTGGCTTATAATAACCTAGGAAACATTTCATCAAATTGCATTGAAATCGTTATTCATATTGAACCAAATCCGCCTGGCCCTGTTATTCTGGACCATGATGCCTTAGATCCGGATCCTGATGGTAGCTTTACATTAGTTTGGAATAATTCTCTTCGAGCTGAAAATTACTCACTTTTTGTATGTAATAAATCAATAACAGATTTTAATGATACTGTTATTACAATTATAAATGGACTTTTAAATAATTCATACATAATTTCAGGATTACCTAATGGAATTTATTATTACATTATTGTAGCTTATAATAATCTTGGAAATATAAGCTCGAATTGTGTTTATATATTAGTTGTAAACTCTCAAAAAGAAGTCATAAATGACAATCCAGTTAATCCAGATAATGAATTCAATATATTAGACTTCTTTTTAAGCCCTCTAGGGATTGGGATAATTACCAGTTTAATTTTCGGGCTAGCTCTGATTCTCGCAGTTTTTACAAAAAAAAAGAAGCAATTCAATTCCAAAAAAATCCTACATAAGAAACCATATAAAAATATAGTAATGAAAACAGAGATATCTAAGACTTTAAAATCGAATGAAGTTTCTCAAAATATGATTCAACAACCAAAAATTTCTCCATATCGATCTAGTATCAACGTTTATTGTGTTTCATGTCATTCTCCTTATTCAATAACGAGGGAAGAATTTGAACAATTCAGATGTGGAGCTTGCGGGCATAAGCTATTTAATGTCGGATATTTCTGTGAAAGATGTCATAAAATTTATCCACTATCCAAGGATGATTATTATAAACTTCAAAAACCAGATGAAGTATTATGTTATGTATGCAAAAACATTGCTAAAATAGTAAAATCATAAGGAAATAAGAGAATAATTATTTTAAATAGTGTGAAATATAGAAAAAGATGAAAAAAAAATCCTGATGCGATACCTAAGCCTTATTTAGAAAAAAAGGAATTTCTATATTTTTTTCTATGATTTTAGGTTTCATCATTTATTTACTTATTAGATTCATAATAACTCAATTTCAATTTTTCATTTTCTTTATTATATCCTTTTTAATTCTTGGAGGTTTATTGACATCCATTATCCAATTAGGATTAAATGCATTGCCAATATTTTGAAAAATAATCAGCTGTACAAAATCAAAAGACATTGGAGGTTATTCGGGTATTTTTAAATGTAAGCATCACTGTTCTTATTGTTATGCTTCTCCAAGTCAAAAATAAATAAAATAAGAAATTAAAATTAATAATTATCAGTCAAGTAAAATTTTCCAGGAGAGAGGATTTTATTTGGATCTAAAGCTTTTTTAATGGAAACCATAAAATTGTAGTATTCCTCGGATAAAGCTCCTGAATCTACTAAGGCCCTTCCTATTATTTCGCCCATCCAATAATGAATCCCCCCTAATTCTTTAATTTGGGTAATTAATAGATCTTTCCATAATTCATATTGTAATTCTCTTTTCTTAGGATTTGTATGAATTGATAATCCTCCTGTGACATCAATATAAGTTGGATGAACTCCAAAAGCAATGAAATCTGCTGCACCTCCTCCGATAGCATTAAATTGTGATTTTTTTGATATATTAAAATCTTGATATAACTTAACATAGTCAGGTAGCTTTGAAGTAGGACATTTTAAGCATGCTCCTGCGGAAGAAGTATTTGGTCCAAGAATACCCCAATAAATATGTGCCCATTGCCATCTACCTTCTTCTTCATAGAACCATTTTCCAAGATTGCATTCTTCTACAGTAGGACCTAGCTCTCTAAGCTCCGCATCCTTAGCAATTTTCTCAATTCTTTCTACATTTATATCCAATTCCTTTTGATTATTAGCTACAGCCGTGTAAAATAAAATACTACCCCTAACTTTTTGGTCAATTAAAGGTTTTTTAATCTTTGCATTTCTTAAAATCCGTGTAAATGATTTTGTATAATAATAAAAATCATGTAATGGGAGCATTTCATGTTGCCATTTCGTCATGACATTCACAGCCTTAATTGGCTCTGGGGTTTCCTTACCTTTTTTAATTTCATAAGTATTATATGCTGCGTATTCAGGAATAGGATATAAATGAAAAGAAGCCTTAGTTTTAATGCCATGTATACCTACATCCCCTAAAAATAATCCTGAATAGTCAGGTCCTAAACCATAACGTGTAAAAGGCTTTTGGCAAAAGGAATTTGCTTTTGCGCCTGTATATATTAATTCACCAGTTGGTAGGACAACCTCTAAACCTACACATTGTTCAGTTACATTTCCATACATCGCAGCGCCCCCTCCTCCAACGGAGTTATTTGATAAGCCTCCTCCAACAGTCGCCGAAAAACCCGAGCCAGGTCCCGTAGATCCCGTGTAATAACCTACTCCAACTTTACTAAGCTGCTCACATAATTCACTCCAAGAAATACCGGTTTCTACTGTAACCACCATATTTTCTTCATCAATATCTAAGATTTTATTCATTCTAGTTAAATCTAGAACTATGCCTCCCTCATCAATAGGTTTAGCTCCACCTGTAAGGTCCGCTCCTCCACCTCTCGGAATAATTGCAATTGTCTTTTTATTAGCAACTTTTAAAATTTCTGAAACCTCTTCTGCACTCCCTGGCCTCACGACAAGTTCAGGAACTCCTTGTAAAATAGTGTCACAATTCATTGAATATGAGTAACAGACAGGTTTAGAATCTGATACAAACTTAGTCCCTACAATATCCTCTAATTCTTCATGAATTTTTTGAATTTCTGTCATCTTTATTCCATTTCCATTATGACCTTTTTTTATTAAATTTATTTATTCTAAGAGTTCTCCATTAGGTAATGTCATATCACATTGTATATAAAAACCACTCAAATCCTTATTAGCATCTTTTAATATCTCATCACAGATGTCATATTTCGAATAGGTACTATTTATAAAGTTAACTTTTGCGCCAGACTTCTGAGTAAAATTGTCATATTTTAGATATGTCGCAGTAAATTGTCGGTAAAGGGGTTTTGAATTGTCTGCAACATCTGGGATTATTTTAAGATTCAGTAAAGCGACGCTTTCAAGCATATCTTTAGGATCCATTCTTGGAGGTTCATCTAATAATTCAATTTCAACATCAAGAAATTTTATTCCTTTTCGAGTTAGACTCCCTTGAATCTTACCATCTTGAAGGGGAGAGACTTTTATATCACAGATCTTTTTTGGATAACCCCAAATTTCTCTACCCGCAGCCATTGCTTCATCAGTTGTTACGTAAATGTTAAATACGTAAAATCCCCTTATTTTTTTATATTTAACCGATAGCATTATCAGGTTTTCGTTATACGGTCCAATTGATGTTTCTTTATATTCAGAAAAAAAGATTAAATCCGCGCTTCTTAAAGGTTTTATTTCTGGAGGAAGATATTTTTTTTTAATCTCGGGATCACATTGGAAGGTTGCTATAAGCGCACGCATTTGAGGATACAAATAAGGTGGCGGAGGGTATAGACCACATTGCCGTGGCATCGAATAATCTATTTGTTGTTTATAATCAACTATTATAATTCACCTTTAATAAAAAAAATTTATTTCACATTTTCTAGTAGAATACTTATTATTAAAAAGGTATACTTCTTCTATTTTTAGAATAAATCCGTAAAAAATTAGTTTAATTTTTAAAAAAATGAAAATAACCTTATATAATGGATGATAAAATAAAATTTGGATTTCTAGCATTAATTATTATTATAATTCAATCAATATTGAAATTGGTTGGAGTTATTATCACGGGAAGTCTAAGCTTTCTTTCAGAAACGGTTGATACCTTAATAGATATTGCATTTGTGTCAATATTAATTTATTCTCTATATCAAACTCAAAAACCTCCTGATTATGAACATATGTATGGACATATGAAGATTGATCCTATTTGTGGGATAATACAAGGAATTATATTGATTAATATCTATATTTTTTTAATAATTAATGCAATTCAGACTGTAACTAATAGATCCTATACTATTTCTAATCCTGATATCGGTCTTATTATCTTAATTATCTCATTCATTTTAAATATCACTTTTTCCAGAATCCTCATCAAGCATGGAAAAAAAAAGAAAAGCATCTCATTAAAAGTTCAAGGATTGAATCTATTCCAAGATTCTCTAAGAGTGATTCTTGTATTAATAAGCTTTATTTTTGCAATATTTGGAATTAATTTTTTAGATCCTATTTTCAGTATTGTCATTTCTATTTGGATTATCCTTGGAGCCTTTAAATTAACTAAAGAGGGAATTAAAGATCTTTCAGATGTTAATCCCATCAGTTCTCAAACCTTAGAGGAACTAAGAGCAAATATTTTTAACTTAGATCATGTAAATGCGATCCATGAATTAAAAATCCGTAGTAGTGGCGATTTTTTGTTTGTAGAAGTTCAAATTTCCGTAGAAGATCATATTTCTGTTATTCATGCGAATGAGGTTACGAGATCAATAAGATTGATGACTAAACAATTTATTCCAGGATTTAATGTAGAATGCATAATAGAGATGAATCCTCTTGGGGGGGAAACATCAGTAGGAGAAAAGATTATAAATCTTATACATTCAATGCA
>JAEOTJ010000479.1 GCA_016839905.1 Promethearchaeota archaeon
ATACTATACTTTTTCAATTATAATCACAATTCTCAATCTTTATCATATTTTTGGATTTTTACATATTTGTTATACCTGTAAAACTCCCTTTGATTGGGGGAATTGTTCAGGATTTACTAAAATCCATTTAAGAATGAAAAAATATGAAATAGATAATTTTTTAAAAAATTTGGATAGCTTTTCAGAAAAAATTATTGCACGTAGGGAAAAAAAGAAAAAATAATTATTATAAGACTCTGCTTAATTTCTTTTAATTTCAATTAAGGAATTTAAAGATTTAAGAAATAATACTCACTATTTTTGATTATGTGAGTATCTAAAGTTGTAGATATTGTTAAAATATTAATAAACAACTAATTTTTATTTGATAATCTTATTATTTAGTGAGATTATGTCGATGGATAAATGGCTTTCTAATACTCCGCCCGAAGGAAAACCGCCCAACAAGAAAGATGTTAAAAATAAGATTCCAAAAGAGAAAATGGAAGAGTTTAAAAAAAGAAAAATCAATGAACTGATAGGAAAAAAGTCACAACCTAAGAATAAAGTGGAAAAAATAGAATTAAAATCAAGGGAAAATGATTTCTTAAGTTATGTAATTGAATTTAAAGAGTGGCTTAACAAGCGAAATTATTTGAAAGGAGACTTAGATAAAATAGAGTCTTGGATAAAAAATTTATACCTTAAATTAGACGAATATTTAGTTCAAGAATCAACCGCAGACATTAAAGCTAAAAAAACTCAAATAAAGGATGAGTATAAAGATATTCCGCCTACATTCTTAGATGAGAAAACAAGAATAGCTATAAATAAAAAAATTCGTGGAACGAAAAAAACGAGTTCTGATACTTATTACTTAAGAAAATTAAAAGAAACCTTAACAAAAAAATTAAAAGAAGCAAGATATTACGAGATCTTAAAAAGGATATTAGAAATATAAAGATGAAATAAAACCATAATTTTAAAATTTTTGAACAATACTCCTTAAATATTCTTAAAATATATCTGGAAGGTTAAGAAAATTTCTAATTGTTATGAATGTAAAAATATAATCGAAAATCACTGGAAGAAATGCCCAAATTGAAATACATTGCTAAAATGCCCACAATATGAAAAAAAAATACTCAAGATTGGAAATTATGTCCAAATTGCTCAGTTGATCTGGATTATGGAAGGATAAAAAAAAGAGTCCTTATAATGGATTTATTCTGGCCAAATATATTTACTCCAATATTTATTCTGGTTTTTGGACTTATTATTCATAGGGAGGTTTTTTCATTTAAAAAATTTACATTGCCTGAATTATTGTATCAATTTACAATATCCAGTTTTATTTTTATGAATTTTGTAATATCATATTCATTTTTAAATATAGGCATTGCATTCTATTTTTTTAAAAACTAAGTTAAATCATGTTCTAAAGAAGCAAGGATATCAATGATGATTAATCCACAGTAAAATAGTAAGAAAGTGACAGACTTGTAAGTATCATATTCCAAGTACCATTCTTTTTTAGTCTTAATATATTGCCCTAATGCCTCAATCTCCTCCCAACCATAATGAGAGAGAAAACCTCCCAAATTATAAAAAAAAACTTTATCGTTTTTGAAATGCCTGCAAATATCAAAATCCTTGTAATATTCTCTTTCTTTAATGTAAGCGGTATCTTTAAATTCTCTCATAAAGTTACCAATGAAGATATAATGCTCCTCAGCAAGGTCGTCTTTTGACCTTTCTTCTAATGCTACATTCTGATAAAAAGAAAGCTCAGAAGTCGTAAATTTAGTACCTTCTATTAAGCTCCCATAAAATAAAGATAAGGATTTTATCATGAATTCAGGGGGTTCGTCATCACTCTCATCATATCGAAGTCGACTAGTCCTATATAACATTGTAATCGTAAAATCCCAATCGATTGACAAGGAATATATGCTCCCTAAGAACAGGGAGATATCGTCATCCTCATCTGCATTATCAAGAAATCTTGAACTTTGAACCATGCCACTTTTCTTACCATCTTTTTTTATTAAATCCGTGAATTCTTTCATTGCTTTCGTTGCTTCCTCTATTTTTCTGGTTGAAGGATATAGTTCAATTCTATGACTAATAGTACCAAGAAGATTCTGATCTTGAGCGTATTCCACGAATTCATGGGAAGGCTCTGCATCTACAGAGAAGGAAGTAACATGAGGGCTATCAATGATTCCTTCACTCATAAACCATTGGCTTATATTCTGGTAAATTAATGGAAATTCATGAGCATTATCTATATGAGCATAGAAATCTGAATTTCCTCCTATTAAAAAATGGAGATTTATCTCATTTGCAATAATTGTTTTATATTTTTGCATATAATTCTCATTTCCGACATATGACTCTCTAATATTGGGCATGAATCCGACGTTATTCTTTTTACACATCTCTAATATTTCATTATCATTAGGTAGCTCATTTGTTCCGCAGGAGAATATAATTTCAGGCTCATTTTCAGGATGGATTTCGATATTTAGAGGGAATAAAGAAATGAAAAATATGATTCCCGTGCAAGAGGTTAAAATTAAAAAGATGATTGCTACTGCTTTTAGCTTAACTTCAGATTTTTTTATCTTGTTTGATTTTATGAAAATAATGGCATTGATGATGTAATATCCAGTTAAAACTCCCAAAATTATTTTTAAGGTGATTAAAGTTTCAAAAAAGATGATTACTAAGAGAAATAACCCCCCGATTATAATGAACATTAAAAATGATACTAAACCCTTAAAAAACTTTAAGATTCTTGAATCGCTTGATTTAATAGTGCTATATACGAATGTTATATAAGTTATTATAACCGTTATCTGCAGAAACCATATTTCGTAAAAGTCGTTGCCAAAGATGGGCAATAAAAAGAAAAAGGCTATTTCAAAAAGAATAAAAAAGAAGGTAACTCCAAATAATTGGTAGATGATAGTAGTGATTTTAAATAAATTAAAAAACAATTTCAATCTTCTTTTTGAAGCTATTTATATTGCAACTATTGTACCTTTTTCCTATATTCACTTGGCTTTTCTTGGATTTCAATCTTCATTTTGAAGCTATTTATATTGCAACTTCGCGGTATATATGCGCGCGTGGCACGTGAGGCAGGAAATTTCAATCTTCTTTTTGAAGCTATTTATATTGCAA
>JAEOTJ010000101.1 GCA_016839905.1 Promethearchaeota archaeon
AATTTAATACCTAAAATACACGGAGAAGGGATAATAATAATAGGAATATTACTAATCTGTTTAGGTATTATTGGTATCATGAGCGGAATAGGAATTTTTCTAAAATTAAATCCTTGTCGTTATTTTGTTATATTTTTCATGACTTTACTCTATTTTTTCGTTTTTCCCTTTGCTATTGCCTTGTTTCTCTGTGATAATGATGTTAAAGAAATGTTTGTTAAATCAGGAAAAGGGTGACCCAATTTTTGATTATTTTTAGAAGTCTTGAACCTAAAAAAGAGAGCTCTTAACCAGATCATGAAGGATGAGCCCTCTTACATCGCAGGAAGCATTTACGGTAATAATGTCAATCGGATTAAGCTTGAGATGAAAGAATTAAGAAAACAATTAAAGAAATAATTTTTTTTTTTTCTTTTATAGTAGAGAAATTGTTTTGGTAAATTTTAATTAGTTTTTATAATAACACTACATAATATATTTTTTTTAATTCTAAAATTAAACATAATTAAAAATAGTGTTAGAATGATGATCAAGAATAATAATTTTAGGAGGTTATCCCATTAATGAGTTTCGGTGATATACCGGTGGATGTCGGTCCAGTCTATGAAGGTGAGAGGATTAGAGGAAATCAAATGTATGTGGAATTAGGAGGTCCCAAAATTGATAAGCATTTTGAACTTGTGAGAGTAAGACCCGAAAAGGACATCACTGATGATAAAGTAGAATTAAATGGGCCTGATCTCGCAGATATGGAACAAGGTTCGAGACATCCAATCGGAATTTTAGTTGAAGTTGCCGGTCCTGAATTGGAAGAGGATCTCGAGGCCGTATTTGAGCGGAGAATTCATGAATTCTGCAATTTCGTTAATGGAATAATGCATCTCAACCAGAGATATACTAATTGGATGCGTCTTTCCATCTCTTCTTATGAAAAAGGCTTTAATTCTCTTAAAATGCTCGGAACCATTTTAATAAGACTCTTCAAGGCCGAATTACCAATAATAAAGAAAGCACAAGTTACGCTCTATACAGACTCTAAAAAGATTGAAAAGCCTTATAAAATGGCAATGGATGTATATAAAAAACGTGATGAACGAGCCAGGAGCATTCATGACGACCAAGTAGATATGTTTTATGGGTGTGTACTTTGCCAGAGTTTTGCTCCAACACACGCTTGTTGTATAACCCCTGATAGAATGTCTCTTTGTGGTAGTATAAGTTGGTTTGATGCGAGAGCTGCTGCAAAAGTAGACCCTAAAGGCCCTCTTTTTGAGGTTCCACCTGGCGAAGTTCATAATGAACTAGCTGGAGAGTATGAAGGTATAAATGCAATGATAAAGAAGCGCTCACTTGGAGAGATTGAAAGGATTTACCTATATTCGGGAATGGAATATCCTCATACATCTTGTGGATGTTTTGAAGCCATAGATTTCTTGATTCCTGAAACTGGTGTAGGTCATGGGATTATAGATAGAAATCATGATGGAGTTGCTCTTAATGGGCTTCCTTTTAGTGCAATGGCCAATCAAACTGGTGGTGGAAAACAAATGCCTGGCTTCAATGGTATTAGCATTCAATATATTATTTCACCAAAATATCAGCTGTATGATGGAAAGCAGGCGAATTTAGAAAGTGGTATTGAAACTGTTGTGTGGATGGGAAAGAGCGTTAAAGAGAGAGTAGCAGAGTTTCTCCCAAAAGACCTTGTAGATAAGATTGCGACAGAAGACGATGTACTAGATATAAGCGATTTACCTGCGTGGTTAGAAAAGGTCAAGCATCCAATCATTGAGACCGAGGATTATAAAACTGCTGTTAGTGGAGAAGAAGAAGAAGAGGAAGAATGGGAAGAAGAAGGTGCAATGGTTCCAATGGGGACTCAGGCGTTTACAGTTCCTGGAGCTGGCGGTATGGGCGGCTTTAAAGTAATACTTAAGAACTGTAAAATACATGCAGAGACGATCATTATTAAAAAGATATCTCCTAAGCGTGGGAAAAAATAATTCTTTTTTTACTTTTTTTAATTTTTTTAAATATAATATTAGGATTCCAGCATTTTTAGTTTTAAATTGTTTAATATAACTTTGAATTATTATAAAAACAATTAAAAATGTTAGAGTTAATTTATTATACTTTATAAAAATTAGAATTAAATATAATAACCTGAGCTATCTTCTGTATATTTATCCTTATCATCATCATCTTCATTATCATTTTGGTCTCCGCTGCCCATAAATTTTTTATAGAAAAACTTTAAAATTTCCTCAGGATCAGAGTTAGGATCAAGGTCTTCAAAATCTCTTGGATCTATTTTAAGGATTCCCCCATTTTTAAAAGGAACGAATTTACTACGCATTTCATTCTCAAATTTTTCTTGTTTTCTTTCACTAAGGCTTAATTCCTTACGCATGGCATCTTTTAATTCATTAAGAACAATATTATCCAATTCATCATTTTCAAGCTCTAATAATGTTTCTGTTCCATAAATTCTAGTTATTTTTTTGATAACTTTTTCTTTTTTGAACTCAGGAATGTCATTAATTGAGTCTATATTTAGTTTATTTAAGATTTTGAGCCAATCAAGTCTAATAGTCCAGATATCTTTTCTTATCATATTCTGACGATTTAGTTTAAATACAATATTAATAGTTTTTAGTATTAGTTAAATTTTTATAATACTTGTTTTAAAAATGATTATGTGAATATTTAAACTTGAGTATTTTAATTTTTAATCTATGGAAATAATATCATATTCTTCAATCGTGTTATTTTCCATCATTGATTTATTAAATTTTAATAGCTTTTACATTTTAAAATAATAAAAAATATGATAATTAGTTATTTACAAAAAAAAACTTGTTGTTTTTATGATTTTATTCTAATACGAAGTAATTTTAAGATTTTTTTTTATAAGAGAAATATTTTTTAAAAGCCTTCTCAAAATCAAATGCACGCATGCTAGATAGTTCTCCAAATTGAATTTGCCCAAATTTTTTAAATTTTTTATAATCAAGTACATACATTTTATACAAATCCCTTTATTTAATAGTATTTTAATTTTTCTTTATTTGAAAAATTATATAATTCCTATTATATAAACCACGCGTTTTATTAATGATTCCTAAGAGTTTATGTGAAATTTTAATAGTTTAATTTAAAAAATAAATATAAATATAAAACTACATAAATTAATGATTCTTAGGCTTGAGAAAAATGAATAGAAAAATCGATGATAGGGCTTATGCGAATTATTTACTTCAAGCGTTAAATGTAAATGATTTAAAACAAATTTGTAGAGATTTTGAAATTAAGGGATTCTCAAGATTAAAGAAGGGAGAATTAATAGATTTTATATTAGATTCTTTAGCAGAAGAAGAACTAACAGAGTTTTTAAATCAAAAAGAGGTTGAAATAATCAGTAATGCCATTGAATTAGCCATAAAAAAAATAAATGGTGAAGATAAAGAATCCATCGGAGCAATTAAAATTGTTAACGCTGAGAGACATGAAATCGAGCTATCTTTTAAAGGGTTCAGTTGGGAAATTAGTTCCTTTTTGTCTATAACTCCAGAAAACATTGATGATCCTGAAAGAGATTGTGATTGTAGAATAGGTTCAAATATGGGGTTATGTAATCATTTTTGGGTTGGTTTTATATTATCCTTGAAGGAGAATTATTTTAAACTCTCTGAGTGGACATTAACTAAATTACCTGCTGATTTTGAAGATAAGATTAAAACAATAAAATTATCAGTTGGCGTTCCTGGAGCGGAGGGTAAAGGAGAGTCTGTCAGTTTAATAGATGAGAGCTCTGATAATGCCGCATTAATAAAACATCTTAATCAGAGTGTCACTATATATGAAGGGCAAATAACTGAAATTGTTGAAAGGCAATCAGAATATCAAGACAGAATTACAATCTATTATCATATATCCTTAAAAGGTATAAGATTAGGTCCAAAAATAACCCGAAAAAGCGATTTTAGAGAAGAAGACATTGTAAATGTTGAAGCTATAAAAATTAGAATAAGTGAGAGATTACAAGATGAAAATGAGTTAACAGAAATGGACAAGATAAAGGTTAATGGAAAGTTAGTGAAAGATAGTTTTTGGGGTATTATGGTAAAGAATATTAGAAAAGTAGAGAAATTATAAAATTAAATAAGGATTCTTTCTATTATATTAAAAAAGATTCCTCCTAAAAGGTAATGTTAAATGGTTTCTGAATATGGTTTACTCACAGATTTTTACCAGCTAACCATGTGTAATGGTTATTTATTAAAGGGTATGGCTAATGACACAGCAGTATTCGACTTGTTTTTTAGAAAGGCGCCCTTTAAAGGGGTTTATGCGATTTCTTATGGGCTAAGCAAGGCATTAAAAGATATTTCTAAGATGTCGTTTACAGAAGAATCAATTAAATACCTTCAAGAAAGAAAAGTGTTTTCAGATGATTTTTTGGATTATTTAGCTAATTGGAAATGTCAATTAACAATACGCTCTATCGATGATGGTCGAATTATCTATCCTTATGAACCTATAATGCAAGTTGAAGGTCCATTAATTCAATGCCAATTAATTGAAACCTACTTATTAAATTGCTTTAATTTTCCAACATTATGTGCAACTAAAGCAAATCGCATGTGGTTAACATCAAATAAGGGGTTCATTTTAGAATTTGGATTAAGGAGGGCACAAGGACCTGATGGAGGAATTTCCGCAAGTGAAGCATCAATGGTGGGAGGATGCATGGGTACTTCCAATGTTCTTGCTGGGAAGATACATGATATTAGTGTTAGTGGAACTCATGCGCATAGTTGGATAATGGCATTCGAATCTGAATTGGAGGCATTTAGAGCTTATGCTGATGTTTATCCGGACTCATGCGTATTATTGATTGATACTTATGATATAATTAGGAGTGGTATACCTAATGCGATTAAGGTCGGAAAGGAATTAGAGGAGAAAGGAAAAAAAATGGTAGGTGTGAGGATTGATTCGGGAGATTTAGCCTATTTCAGTAGAGAAGCACGTAAGATGTTTGATAAAGCAGGACTTGATTATGTTAAAATTATTGCTTCAAATGATATCGATGAGTATATCATTGAAGAAATAAAACATCAAAATGGAACAGTCGATATTTGGGGCATTGGAACCAAGCTTGCGACATGTTATGACCAACCTGCCCTCGGAGGCGTTTACAAACTTGTAGAAATAAATGACGAACCACGGATTAAAGTATCTGGAAATGTAGAGAAAATGACAATTCCATGTAAAAAACAGGTATATAGAATATATGATAAAAATGATATAATGACAGGTGATATAATAGAACCTTTGGAAAAAGGAAAGTTTGATGAGGATTTTGTGTATGATCCCTTGAATCCTTTAAGATATTATAAATTATCTAACCCCACGAGAGTCGAATCGCTTTTAAATTTAAAAATAGATAAAGGAAAATTAACTGTTGATTTAAAAGATTGGAAAAATGCGAGAAAAAGAATGGAGGAGGATATTAAACACCTCTCGGAATCTTCAGTCCGTCTTCTTAACCCTCAAAAGTATAAAGTGAGTATTAGCCGAACTTTACATGAACTTAGATCCGAATTAATGAAACTTTATTTAGGTAATAATAATAGATAAGAATTTTTTTATCTATATTTTTAAAATTTTGAACTGAGACTAATTTTTAAATCAAAAAAAACATTGTACTTAGAAAGTTCTTAAAGGATTTTTAAGATATAGATTTATCCAATATGGTATAATTAAAACTATTAATATAGTGATATATCGGATTATATTTATATTTAAAAGTGTTTTAATTTGAATAAATACTTGTTTTATTAATTAATTTTGGTGCAAAAACTAATATGTATCACTTAGACGGTACTGACGTATTAAAAGAGAAATACTATAAAAAAACTCAAAGTGTATGTCCAGAATGTTTAGAAAAGATCGATGCCGAAGTCATAGAAGAAAAGGAAGAGATATGGTTAAGAAAAACTTGTCCAGTGCATGGATTTTTTCAAGATAAGCTAAGTTCATCAGCAAAATATTATAAATGGACACATTTTACTAAAAAAGATAAAAATGGGAAAGTTATATGGTCTTTTGAAAAGGATGGTGAGACGAACCCTGCTGATTGCATTGGAAAGGATCCAAGGGGGTGCCCTTATAATTGCGGCTTATGTGAGCAACACATCTCTACGTGTGCTTTAACATTAATAGACCTTACAAATAGATGTAATTTTAATTGTAATTTCTGTTATGCAAATATTACGAAGAGTGGAGTATGGATTGAACCTACCTTAGATGATATTGATAGAGTATTGGCACATTTTAGAAATAAACCTATTCCACCCCCTGCGATAATGTTTACTGGTGGAGAGCCAACAGTTCGAGCGGATTTTCCAGAAATTTGTTCAATGGCAAAGGAGCATGGCTTTAAAGAAGTAATCGTCGCCACAAATGGTTATGGATTCCAAAAAAAAAATGGTGGCCTTGAATGGACTAAAAAGGTTTTGGAAGCAGGTTTAGATACTGTTTACCTTCAATTTGATGGAATTAATAATATTACTTATGAAAAAACACGTGGAATTAAAAATTTATTTGCTTATAAAAAGAGAGTTATCGAAAACTGTAGAAAAGCGGGATTATCATCCATAGTATTAGTAGGCACGATTGCTAAGGGAGTTAATGATGTTGAAATTGGAAATATCATCCAATATGCAATCGACAATATTGATGTGGTTAGAGGCATAACATTCCAGCCAGTTTCTCTTTGCGGAAGAATTTCTGCAGAAGACATGGATAATCTCCGAATAACTAATGCAGATGTTATTAAGGAGATTGATAAACAGACGGGTGGTGCTTTAAGTATAGAAAGAGCATGGTATCCTCTTACAACAATAGTTGAGATGGGTAGATTAATCTCATACTTAGCTGACGTCGAACCTGTAGAGTTTACATGTTCGCCAGATTGTGGTTTTGCTACTTATTTGGTTATCGACCCAGAAACAAACCAAATGATACCTATTATGGATTATTTTGATCCTCTTAAAATAGTTGATTTTTCTAATCGCTTCTGGGCAAAAATTAAGCAAAAGCAAAAGGAGCCTATGAAATTTTTTGAGAATATTTTAGGGGATTTTGGAAAAACATTTGATAAGGGATTAAATTGGCTCAATAAAGCTCAGTTAAAGTTAAGATTTTTAGCAGGAATGATGCAGTACACGAGAAAGCCAGGTAAACTCATGGAAATGTTTAGTAGAGTCTTAATAAATGGTAATTGGGAGGCAATTAGTTCCTTCACACATGGAACATTATTAATTTCAAGCATGCATTTCCAAGACGCTTATAACATGGATATTGACAGAACCAAACGTTGTATTGTCCATTTTGGAGTAGCAATGCCAGATGGAACTATTTTTGAGGCTCCATTCTGTACAATGAATACCATACACAGACAAAAAATCGAAAAAATTGTAGCAAAGGAAATGACAGAGAAAGTCAAAAATGAATTTGATACGACAGTTGGATTGAGAACTGATGAAGTTGAACAAGAGCTATTTGCTCAAAATGGTGGTATAAAAAAAGAGGATTTATGAGGTGATTTATGGTGAGTGGGAATGATTTAGAATTTAGGGTTTCTAAATTAACAAAATTGAGCCAAACTGCTGCTCAAGAATATCAAAATGCGATGATAGATCGAGTTGATTATTTCTCAAAAGAATATTCAAAAGATTCAATTTTTAATAATTTTCTAGAAAATACAGTAGTAAAGGGCCTTGGCTCATTTTTAGATATGAAAGTAAAAGTTGATGAAATGTTAGGGGAAAATAAAGAAAAAGTACAAAACTTTCTTGAGAATATTATACTATTTGGGATTTAATTATCTCTATTTTTTTAAAAATTTTTTCTATATTTTACAAATAAAATGACATACAACATAATAACTCTACCAGTTACTTTAATTTTTTTTTTTTTGTGGGTGTGGTCATTTATATTATGCAATTAGGTTGAAAAAAAAATTTCCAGAAGAACATAATTTTTATAACAGTGTATTTGCATTTTTCTTATGGATAACTGCTGGATTACTTTATCCTTTTTATTTTTCAACTGATAATCGACATATTCAGTATTTTCAGGGATTATCTACCTTAATTATTTGTTTATATACTCCATTTATTTTATTTTTGATACTCTTTTATCAATATATTAAAGTAAAAAGAAATCCAGTAATTAAAAAGCGAAGAAATATTGATAATTTTCTTAATGAATATGATATTAGAAATGAAGGTAAAAATCACACCTTCAAGAATGATGTTTATCGAAAGGGGCTTCATTTACTTCCGGCAGGGGCGATTATTTTATTATGGATATTTGGAATTCATATTTGGGCAGGATTATGGAATCACGATCAAATATTGGGGATTAGTGGGGAAGATTATGCTAGATTTTTAATCTTAACCGTGGGCTTTTCAGGGATTATTGTATTTGCGATAATGGATTTTGTAAGGTTATCCTATATTTTTGAAGGTCGAAGTATATATCATATCTTACCAGACAGAATTAATGAAATGCTATGCAAGACCATGAAACGCGGAGAAATTTTTGAATTTACTAAACCTGCTCTTTTAACATTAGCCATGACGCCAATATTTTTCCTTCCCTTCGGCATATTTACTGCCGCAGCATTAATAGCAACGATTGGTGATGCCGCAGCATCCCTATTTGGGAAGAAATATGGAGGAAATCATCATTTTCCCAAAAAAAGTAATAAGACTATTATTGGATATATTGCGGGATTCATTGTTTCATTCATTGTTGCGATGCTTTCCTTATGGATATTTGAACCGCATTTATCCATTATAAAAATAGTAATAATTGCGTGTGCAGGGGCTTTAATTTTCCTCATCACTGATTTATTAAGTCTAAAAATAGATGATAACATGTTAAATCCATTATTATGTGGCTTCGTAATGGCACTCTTATTTTTCCTTATCTAAATTAAAGTTAAAAAAATGCATCCATTTTTTTTATGCCCTTTATTTCTTCAAAAGAGATATCAAGTGCATCTAAAACTTGTTCCAAGGCGGATTGTAAAAGTTCTCGATATTTCTTAATATCAATGTCCTTCAATTTTGCTAGCTCAATTACTTTAGCCCCAATTGCCCCCTTGCATTTTATAAAGGTAATAACTTCACCTTTTTGAAATTCTTTTCCTGTTGCTTCCATCAGCTCTTTAGCCGCCCTAACATGTTGAGGAACAACTTTAACATAATCCTGGAGTTTTTTTTGCATTGCAATATTAATTGCATATTCTTCTAAGGTGAATGTATTTGGTTTTCCAATTTTTTTTAGGTTTTCTCTTATCATTTCTATAATATTATTCTTGGCTTTGTTGAATTCTTCATCGTTTGTAATATTTTTTAGAATTTTAATCAAATCATTAAAGATTTTTTTAATAAATTCGGGAGTATTCTTCTTTTTAGCGACTAATCCTTTAACATCGACATGTTTAGTATCCTTATAAATACCTACATAATTTTTCTTTCTTTTAGAGAGAGCTAAGAACTGATATGTTTTTTCCTCTTCTAGATCAAGATCTAACTCTTTTTTGCTCCATTCTGATATTTCTTTTAATTGTGTTTTAGAAGGACTTAAAAGAAAAACTGAGTCGCTGTCTCCATAAAGTACTTTTACACCCATATTTTCAGATTTATCTATTGTAGATTTAATGGAATATCGCCCAATTCCAGTCGTACTTTCGGCAACAGGTAAACAAAATAAGGGGAAATTCTTTGAACCGAATATACCATAGGACCCGTTAATAAATACTTTTAGCGCTTGTTGAATCGTATTATTATAACTACGTCTTTCTGGAGATAGAGATTTATCACTTGATTTAGGCTTAAAGTATTTCACTCTTATATCTCGGAAAAAACCTACTACATATGCGAAGATTCCCATTTTATGTGTGCACACGTGATAGGGAATCCCTTTAGTAAGATTATCCGTGCAATCATTGTGCGGACAAAGAACTGTTTCATAAGAAAGATTATATTCTTTTATTATTGAGGGATAGAGGGATGCAAAATCCATTACAACAACATTATAATGAATACCCGGAATAGGAGTAATTACATAAGCTCCTTGAAAGGATTTTCCTTCAATAATTGACTTTGAGAAACCACCTTTTTTTAACTCGGAAACTTCTGAACGGCGAGGAATTAAACAATTTTTTCGACGGTGTTCAAAAAAGAAGATATTTTGTATCCATGATGAGATTTGATGTCTCAACATATCATGAATAGGCATTTTTGTCATTCTACACAGTAAAATTATTAAATTCCAGGCGAGAGAATCGTTAAATGTTGTTAAATCTAGCGTTAAAATTGAGTCTTTTAAATTATACCATGTAAGAATGTTATAATTCATTTCATGTATCTCTTCTTCGTGCTGATATTTTTCTTCCCCCAATAATGCAATACTAATATTATTTAAAGACCTTCTTTCATAGGCCCCGCCAAATGCATAGCCTGAAATACTTCGATTAGCGAAAAAATTAAATATATCAACGTGTATCCCTTTTCTAAGTTCACATTCAGCTTTAGATAAGAAACCAAAACCTCTTTTAACTTGTATAGGATTTAAATCACGATTAATTCTTAATTTATTTGCACGATGAAATAAATAATTTAAGTCAAAATTATCTCCATTGAAAGTTATTATAAGGGGATATTCCCACATTAGTCGAAATGTTTCTGTTAACAATTCTCTTTCGCTTTTAAAAAAGACAACTTTAGCATCAGCAGGAAAATCTTCATGTGGGCCTCCATAATTAAATCCCTTTCGTTCTAAAACATAAACTTCTTTTAATCCATCTGTTGCTACAAAAGAGATGCTAATAACTTGTTGTTTTGCTTGTCGAGGATCAGGAATCCTATAATCATTTTCACCGATACTTACTTCAATATCCATTGCCATTCTCTTAATCTTCGGAATCGGAGTGAGAAAAATATCGAGATATTTTTTAGAAAACTCTTGGATTTCAGGTGAATCCTCTTTAAAAATACCTTTTAATTCTTTAGTAATTCCTTCCAGTTCTTTATTATCCCCTCCAAAATCAATTTTCTCAATATTCCCGTCTTTAATCGAATAAACCAATCCT
Source organism: Promethearchaeota archaeon (assembly GCA_016839905.1). Next base: position 11,174 of record JAEOTJ010000101.1, read on the forward strand.
GGAATTATTCCCGTATCGTATATATAATTCAAATGATACCGAATATCAGCCTCCCAGGCTCCACCTAATATATTCCGTATATTATCACCTGATCCACCGATGTTAATTGGTGTTTTTCCATATATTTTAGTCATTGATATTTCTTTATCAGTCAATAGATCGAATTTTTGGACTTCCTCAAATCTGACAAAACCTTCATAATTTGTTAATTCAATATTATTTTCTAACTCTGCTATAGACTCTTTACTTAAACAATAAGGCTCATGCTCCGTTGTATCAATCCAAATTTTTATCTCATCCGTATCTAAATCATATAATTTACAATATGCTTTATTTTGTCCTCCGTCATAATCAACATCGAGTAATAATCCTCTCTCTAAATTTTGAACAATTTCTCCCTTTTTAATTAAATATCTAAGATATTTTGAGCTTGCAGACTCACGAGTAATCTTTTCTAAATCAATATTACCCTCTTTTAATCCAAAAGGTCTATCATTTCCTTTAAAAAATTTATTTTGAGGTATTTTTTTTATTTTCTCTTTTTCTTCCTTTCTTTCTTCTATTTCAGGCTTTTTCTTTTTAATTATTTTGGGCTCTTTTAGCTCAATCCTTTCATTTAATTTTTCTTTCTCTGGTTCTTTCTTAATGTCTTTCTCCTTTATGTTTTTTTCAACTTTATCTTTTTTAGAGGTCGGTTTATCAATAAAAGCGAATAAAGATTTTTGATTAGAATCCTCTATTTTTTTCTTCTTCGATTTTTTTGGATTGGGCAAAATAACACCAAATATTTTTAAGAAAAATTTTATATTAAATTATAATAATTACACCATTTATTAGAGCTTCTAGTTATTATTTAATAAATAGATTAGACCTTTAATTGCATGGTCTTTTTCAAAAAATAGATTTAGTATTCTTCTTTCTTTTTAGCTATAATATTTTCAATCTCTTTTAGGAGTAACGCTTTTTCTGCCACATACCAGTGAAGTTCACTTTTTGATGGATTTCCCTCATGAATAATTTCAGCTACTTCTTTTATTTCTTCTTCCTCAGGTTTAATTACTACACCATTAACATCCTCCCTGATTAATAGGACTAAATTATCTGTTTCAAGGGGTTTAATGTTATAACCATCTTTTACGTTTTTATTAATTGTAACACAAAGTTCTGCTAAATACCAAACACTTTTTTCATAGCTTTCTCCAGATTTATATCTCTTAAAAGCTAACTGTGTAACATCTTCTTTTGTAAATGGCATTATTATATCATTTTACTATTTTTTAATTTTTCAAGTACTAAAAAGATAAGTTTCTATTTAATAATTCGTATAATATTTTTAACGTTCTTCATATAAATCCACAAAATTAAAAACTCTTGGTTTTTTACT
>JAEOTJ010000480.1 GCA_016839905.1 Promethearchaeota archaeon
AATCCGGAAAACAATGGATTGAAGAGACACAAGAGAAGATCAAGGATTTCTCCAGCGATGCAATTAAGAAATTTATGGAATTCAGCGATGAAGCCCTTGAAAAATTGAATCTGCACGAAAATGAAAGTGTAATTAAGGCAAAGGATTCAGTAGAGGATTTCCTAAAGCAAGCAGGATTATTGAAAGATGACCAAGAAGATGAATTTTAATTTTTTATTGGTTTGTTTTTAATAGAAATTTGAAATTTACTCAATTTTTTACTTTAATTTTATATTTTTTATTTTAAAATCCTTTCTTTATATGAAAATTGTTTTCCTTTTTAAATCACTTTTTTTTTGAATACTAAGTTTTAAATTACTTTAATTTATCCATATATTTGTCTATAATTGTTATAATATTAAGATGAAATAAAAGTTTTTTAACCAAAAATGGTTATTAAATTATATTCAAAATTAATTTTTAAATTATAAAAAAAAATAAGTGGCTAAAATATGTCTTTCGGTAATGATGAAGTACAAAGGGAATGTCCTTACTGTGGAGTGCTCCTCTCAAAACCTTACTGGAAACATGTACAGAGCAAGCATTCAGAGGAATATGCTGCGCGGGAAACTTGGGTCCAGCTCTATAATTAGAGAATTTGACATCTCGTCACTCTAGTAGAAAGATTACGCTGGCATGAATGATGTGGAAATCCCACACCATTGTTAAGGGATGGACAAAACTATTTGTCTAATGGTAATCGGAGAGCTGTTCAATGCAACAAGTGATGATATAGAGTCCTTCTTAAAATCAAAAGGAGTTATTGAATAAATCTAATTTTTATTTTTTTTCTCTTATTTTAATAATAAATCTAAAAATCAGTGAGTGTTTTATTCTTAGGGAAAATTATAATATGATTATTGAATTTAAATAAACACATATTAAAAAAAGTAAATAATTCAAAAAGAAAAAAAATTAAAAGATTGTTCAATACTTAATTTGGTTTTATTTCATATCGACCCATTTACCGCTCTTTAGCAATTCACAAGGTTTTAAATATTCCTTACCTGTTAGTTCTACTACTTCATTCAAAACTTCCACTTGCTTCGCGGAGGTATTCACACTTAGGCCCATCGGTCCAGGTATGTTCAGCCCTGCCATCATTACATCATCGATAATTTTCCAACTAGTAGTAATTCCTTCCTCTAATACTCGGCATCCTTCATTTAACATTATTGCGAGGGGATATTTCAATTTATAAATGCGAGCTTTGCCTGCAGCTTTATTACGCTGTGGTCTCCCTTTAGACCAGTCATGAAACCCTTTCCCTGTCTTTGCCCCTAAATTACCTTCTTCGTAAAACTTAGTTATCGTTTTTCCTGGAGCAAAATCAGGAGAAAGTGTTTTAACATTATAATTTGCAATATGGTATACCGTATCGATTCCAACATAATCGATTAGTACTGTCATTGGCATGGGACCACCTCTAGAATCATTATCTAATTGTTCCCAAGTCTTTCCTTGTTCGGCACATAGGTCATAGACATAATTTGAATAGATTCCCACGGGTGCACTCACTCTATTGCAGATAAATCCAGGTCGATCTTTTAAAACCTTTGCAATATATCTTTTCCCCCTTAAACAGGGCAATTTATTCGAAAATTCAATGCCCGATTCAATGCTTTCATCAGAACTATCCTCGCTATAGATTATTTCAATCAATCTCATTAAAGGTACAGGATTAAAGAAATGCATTCCAATACATTTATCTGGCCTTCCTGAATCTTTTCCAATCTCAGTAATACTCATTGTAGAAGTGTTTGAGGCAAGGATACAGTGCTCTGGTGCATTATCTCCACAGGTTTTAAAGACTTGTTTCTTTATATCTATTTTTTCAACAACTGCTTCAATCATTATGTCGGCATCTTTCATAGCAGATGCAATGTCAATCGATTTTTTACATTTTGTCATAAAATCTGCAGCAGTCTTACCTTCGCTTAAGCTTCCCTTAGCTTCAAGTTTTTTCATACCTTCTTCTACTTTAGACCATGCCTTATCAACAAATTCATCTTTAATATCAACCATGGTAACGTTAAAACCGCCCATTAATGCAACTTGGGCGACTCCATTTCCCATTTGGCCAACACCAATTACAACTACATTCTTTATATCAACCATTTTACTTTTTCAACCACTTATTAAATTTTATTTTTCAATAGATATATTAAATTTTTACTCTAAATTAATATTATAATCTTTAATGCTATTTTATTCATTTGAAAAAAAGTCAATATATGAATAGGGAATAAGGATTTTAAATTGAGGGAACTCTTAGAAATAGGATTTGTTTTTAGAGGTTTTATCTTAATAAATCATTCATTTAAAGAATTACCGGGATTAGAAAAGAAAAAAGTTGATGCCCATTTAGATCCCCGGGGTTCCTTCATTTCGGCTATTAACTCATTTGCTCAAACTGCATTTGAAAATAATTTTTTGGAATATTTAGAGTCAGGTAATTTATTATTTATTTTTAAATTTGGCGAAGTTAAGTCGAAAGATAGTACCGTGAATGAGCCAATAATTATTTATGGTTTAGTTGAAAAGACAAAAAGAAATTCAGATAAGCTCGTTAAAGCTTTTTTAAAGAGAGCGCAGCCAATTTTAGACTCATTTATTAAGACCTATTATGATAAAGATTTTACTGAAGTCAATCAATTCATGCCTTTCAAACAAAATATTCTTGATTATTTTTAGGAAATAAAAAATAAACTTGTCTCTAATTTAACTTAGGCTCCATCCACGAGGCGCGCTTCTGGAATATTTTATTTTATTGCTGTTTTTTAAGATTTCTATTTGCTTTTCAACATTTTTTTGATTAAAACCTAAGGAAACTATCCCCTTAACAAATTCTGCCTTTGTGGATACAATTTTTTTTTCTTTAAGAAAATTGATAATACTTTCTTCTAATTTAGAGCTATCAACCGCTTCAATGCTTACTTCTGCGGCTTTAATTGGTTCTTTTACAGGAGCTTCTGAACTTAAACTCCAACCTCTTGGAGCAGATCTTGAATATTGGATAATTCCTTGATCTTTCAATAAAGTAATTTCTTTTTCAACTTTCAGTTTAGTATGACCCTTTTCAACGATTCCATTAATGAAATTTCCTTTAGTGGATATTAGTTTTTTCTCTTTTAAGAAATTTAAAATTACTTCTTTCAATGATTCTTCACTGCGGATTTTTGCTTCCAGAACCTTAGAGACAGGTTCTTTTTCAATAATCTCCGTACTAGGTGTAGGAATAGCCGGGATTTTTTCTACCAAGATGCCTTCCTCGACTTTAATCTTTTCTATGGTCTCGTCTCCTGCTAAAAACCAAGCAGGGATATTAATATTATCACAAGAAATTATTTTTTCGCTTTTCATTGCTTCTAATTCTTCATCAATTTGTTCTTGAGTGTAACCAAAATTAATTAATTCTTGCGTTATAAGATTAATATTAACAAAAACCTTGTTTTCATTGAATATTTTTGTTATAAATTCTCTTAAATTAGTAGGGACAGCCTCAGGTTTTGTATCTGATTCGATAATTGGAATTTCAGGTTTTTTAAATCGCGTTGGAATTTCAAGGATTGGTTTTTGACCCCATTCAAAATCATAAATACTTCTTATTATACGGTCATATCCTCCATATACCATATTTTTAAGGCCTTTTTCCTCATCTTTCATTATAGAAACGTGCTTAATTGAAGTTTTCCCTTTTGTCTTCCATTTTAAGTTAAATTCTTTTGAGTTCATCTCTATATTATGATAAATTCTTAAGGATCCATTCGCACACCCTGCAACTATCTCATTTGCTTTATCCCCATCAATGTCATCTATCAGTAAAGATATGGGACGACTATCTTCAACATAAATATATTTTACTCTTTTTCCTTCCCCATCTAAAATTTTGATATAACCTTCCTCAGTACCAATGACGATTTCATTATATCCATCATTGGTTACATCTCCTATTTTAATATCGTTAATTTGAGCATACATGTTGCGTTGCCAAAGAATATCTATCTCATTATCTTTTATTTGCATACATTGAAGAAGACCGTTTTTAGTCCCTATAAATAAGCCCATAATTGGAGTGGTATATTTTGGGAGCTTAAGAAAACCTATAGTACAGGCCATTACCCAAGAATCATAATAAAGAGTAATATCTGGTTGTTTAGACTGAATATTTTTAAAAATTTTAAGAGTTTTATCTTCTCCTCCAAAAATGAATTCAAGATTACCATCTCTAAATAAATCACCCGCAATGCAACAATTTACTTTTCCGTTGGATTTATAGTGCATTATACCCATCAATTTATTAGTCTCTTGGTTCACATTTAAAACCAAAAAACTTCCATCGCCAGCACCAACTAAAATTTCATCCCTATTATCTTTGTCTATATCAGCACTATGGCTACATCGAACCCAACCGTCGAATTCTATATCATCGATGATTGTTAGATCATTATCCATTAAGTAAAGCTTTTTATCATGCCCTCCAAAAACAATATATGATTTATCACCGCACTTTAAAGTCGAGCAGGTCATTAAAGCGGTAGGGCTTTCATATTGCCAATTCTGATGAAATCTTTTCATTAACATTAATCATTCACATTTCCTTAGAAATTCCGTTGAAATACAATTATGATTTATAATTTAATAGAGTAATTAATATATTTAAATTAAGACTTCAAAAATATTTCTCAAATAACAAAAGAATGTAAAATAAAAAAATTTTTAAAATTCCTCAAATTCTACTGGTCTAACACCAAGATGTATTAAATATAATCCGAGGCACATGGGAAAACGTACTAAGAATAGAAAAGGTATATATTTCGCATCAGTTAAAATTACTGTATCTAAAGTAATAACCAATCCGAGAATAATGGAAGCATAGACTAAATAACCCATCTTTGTTTTTAAAATACCCGGAGAACTCTTCCTGAACTTGTTAAATCCAAAAATTGCGGGGATTAAATTTATCATAATAAATAAATTAATCATTAAATGCATGGGCGAAAGAGGGTGAAGCCAATCATCATATATCTCCCATTCACCAGGCTCATTAATGCCAACAGAATGCCACATATCAGTAAATAAGATATAATAATAT
>JAEOTJ010000054.1 GCA_016839905.1 Promethearchaeota archaeon
AAGAGTATTGGTTGCGACCTCCATTTTTACATCACTGATTTAGAAAGCCCTATCTTTTGAAATTGATAATTTTAGATTCATCATTAAATGAGTGGTGGCCTTAGTATTTAAAGTTTATACCTTTTTATAAAATATAATGTACTTTTTTATGAACCATCTCATAAATTTTTCAAAGATGTTAAATAGGTTTAAACATGATTGATACTTAACCCATGAAAATAAAGAAAATTTTAGACACTCTTGCGCTTCTGGTCGCATTAAACTCCCCGGATTATGTCAAAGTTAGCGATTTAAGTGGGTTAATAAAGGGTCGAAGCCCCTCATACGTGTATAAAATGCTGAAAAGCTTGGTAAATCAGGAACTGGTCTTGAAAAGGAACGTGGATGTGATCCGGGCGGGAGACCCCAGTACCGAATACACGCTGTCGGAAAAGGGTAAAAATGTCCTGAAGGAAATACGTGAAAAATTAAGTGAAATTAAATAACAATGATTAATGAATAATGGAAATTTCAATGATTAGGTGATTAAAAATATCAGAACGAGATTTATTATCAACTGAGGAACGAAAATTTATCGAAGAAATTGAAAAAGATTCCATCAATCTAGTTAATATTAGAATACATAAGCAATTAAAGAGAATCACCCATATATATATTAAAGATTGTGAAATAAAGCGAATTCCAAAAAGTTTAGGAAACTTAGAATATTTAATTGACTGTGCAATTAAAGATAAAAGGATAATTGAACTACCAGAATCAATTGGAAATCTTAAACGACTTGAACGTATAGATATATACGAAAGTAGTATTAGTAAGGTACCAGAATCTTTTAAGCAATTAAGGAGCCTTAAAGAATTATGTATTGCAAAAAGTAATATTGAAGTATTTCCTACGAGAATTTTTGACTTAAAAACATTAAAAACTTTAGATTTTTCTCAAAATAATATAACATTTCTACCTGAAGAGATTGGTAATTTAGAGCAATTGTATTTACTAAGTTTAAACAATAATAAGTTGAGAATGCTACCTGATTCAATCTGTTCTCTGATGAATTTAGGCATAATAAAGTTAAATAATAATCAAATTACAAAGCTTCCAGATAATATTGGAGATATGAATCTTGCAATGATTGAAATGAATGATAATAGATTGGAAAGACTCCCAGACTCCTTTGAAAATCTTAAAAATTCCTATTCTTTAGAGTTTAAAAATAATTATTTTAAGGAATTTCCTAATTGTCTTACCAAATTACCTGATTTAGAATGGCTCCATATCTCAGGCAATCAAATAAAAAAATTTCCAAAAAAAATAGGAAAAGCCAAATTAAAAAGAAAGGGAATTTATGAGTGAGAGGGTTTCAATGCAATACCAAGAATTAAATAGGGGCTCATCCATATAAAACATAGCACCAAGACATAAAGAAAAGTGATGATTAAATACTTATAAATAGATATCTTATAAATCAAAATGGAATTGTGGAATGATTGATGAGCGATAAAGATTTAGAAGAGTTTATTTTGGATGTTGATGAAATTAAAGCCAACCTCCCTAATAAGATACGCTGGACTGATTTTGCAAGATTTCTTGAAGAAAAGAGAACTATTCTAAGAGATCCGGTAAAAGGAAAGGTTTTATGGGGTGCTAAGTTTCCTGATGATCATTTTGACCAATCTTTTGAACAATATTTTTTTAAAATTAAACATATGATCAAACGTTCATATTGTGATATCCCATTAGAGAAGGCTGAAGTTGAAAAGTTGGATAAAGAAGATTTAAAGAGAAAATGGAGTAAAATACCAGAAGACCAATTTAAAGATCCAACTTTTTCAATAGATCCCAATAAAGATATTGATAAAATTGTTAAGATTACTTTAAAACAAGTTATATATACAATGCCATTGGAAGAACTATATTCTCTTTTTCCCGAAGATTTTTGGATTAAAGTAAGAAATTGGATAACGATGTTTCTTGAGCATATATTTCTATGGAAGCTTCACACTCATAAAACTAAATTCTCACCAGAATCACTTGATAAAATCATAGATGGAGCTGCTAAGCGAATTGTTGATGCGGGAGAACCTCCTGAGGTCTGGTCTATAGAAATGCTGATCTCATATTTTACTCCTATTATGTCTTGGACAGATAAAGTTAGATTACACCTTTTATGTTTAGTATTTTCTAAAGACTTAAGCTTTTCTCCATATTCTAAACATCATCATTATCAGAACTTGATTTATTGGCTTGATCCGGGCATTTACATTCAAATTAAAAAAATTGATGAGGATGATCTATTTCTCAAAATAATTCCCGACATATTAAATAATCATCCAATCCCTAAAGGAGTATTTTCTAAAAAACTCCTTTCCAAAATAAAGAAGTTTCTTATGGGATACTCTCCATTAAATCCAAGATTTATAAGAAATAGACTTAGATATAAGCCTACTTGGGGCACAACGTTTTATCGATTATTTCTTCATTTTGCTTATCATGGATTTGTAGATGGAAGAGTACCGGGAATTAAACAAGGGGGATATAGTACAGGATTACTTGAAAAAGAATTGGATGAACTTTTTGATTATAATCCTTAAAAATGGAGGGGGATGGAATAATACCAAGAATTAATAATTCATGAACCGTTAAAATGGACTTCCTAACCAATAATAACATTAAAATTTAAATAAAAAATAACCTCGAATTATATTTTTATTGATGAATTTTTTCCAAGAGGTCAAAGATAAATGTATAAATAATCACTAGAAAAAGTCAAGAAAAGTAGACTTTTATTATATTTATTTCTGGGAACCATAAGCCTTAAATAGCTAAATTTGTTAAAATTATATAAGATTTATAAAAATATAATTAATGAATTTATTTGAGTCGGTAAATCATGAGTTTATACTCTAAGGATAATCTATACTATATTGAATATCTTGATCACATGCGTACGGACAAATCCTTGCAAGATCTCAGGAAAAATCCTCCAATATTATGGTGTTGTGGAAAAATTTTTAATGAGGATGGAGATTTTTTAGCCGTTTTGTGCTCGGGAATAAGAGATAGAGCCCCAAGTACCGAGCCTACCTATGAGATCATTTTTAAAAAAGCGATTATCAAAAAACAACTCATATATCAAGTAGATTCCCCGCAATTAAAATCATCCAAGGATTATCTCGATAAAAGAGAAAAATCCATTCATTTTGTATCCAAGATCAGTAAGTCAGGAAGAAAAAGGTTAATTAACATCCCTATGGCAAAATTCAATGAGATTCCTAAAGATTTAGAATTTTTTAAAGTATATATAATTCCAATAAAGTTTTAGGTTGGCTTTTTTTTATCCGATCTTACTTTATTTATCTCTTTAAGTATGGGCAATAGTTCTGGATAATGTTTCTTAACTCGTTCACGTAATATTTTCGCTTTAAGGAGAGAATCCCGCTTTAGGTGAGAAAAATAA
>JAEOTJ010000481.1 GCA_016839905.1 Promethearchaeota archaeon
GAGCTTGAATCGACAGAGCTTAGATCATGTGATAAACCGCATGGAATTACAACTTGGAGGGGAAGTGCGTAATTTTATTAGTTAAGAAATATCATTTAAATATACACAAAATTTAGGAATTAATCTTACTTTTATATAAAAAAAAAAAAAGATATAAAAATTAATAAATTAATTATAAAAGATTCTACTATTTAGGATCTTTTCTTTTTAATAACAAAGCTGATTCCTATTATGGCAACAACTACAAGGATGCCGACAGTTAAAAGAATTATTGGAATAATGCTTATGCTTTCCTTCCTAAAGAACTCATTTCCATCTTCATCTTTAAATACTACTATTGTTTGAGTTCCCATATCGCTATATGTGAATTCAATCGTGAAATCTTCTTCTGCGGTTCCAAATTCCGTGAAGTCCCCTGCCTTTACAACTACATTTACCACCATTCCCGAGCGAGTAATGTCCTTTTCACCCACTGTTTCTATAAGTTCATCAAGATATTCTTTAATTGGGGTCATTCCTGCTAATCCATCACATAATTTCGAGAGGGCAAAATATTTTTTAGTAAGGGGAGTCCCTCCTGCTGAAGCTGTAATCGCAGTTAGCAAAAGATTAACATTATAATCCAATGCAGCAGAGGTTCCAGCACCTAATGTGGTGTCAATTGCAAGTCGATGGTCATAATCCCACATAGCAATCATAGCAGAAGCATTTAATAATGCTCCTAATGTGGCTCCTTGAGTAGATAAAACCACTGTTGATTGGGTTTCAAATGCTTTAATATCTGTATATATTGAAAAAGCATCGCTAGGGTCTTTAATTATGGGATCTTTTTTTCCTTCATGATCGGGGTTGTCCTTAAAATCATCTGTGGTATAATACCATTTATCTGTTTCGATAATGAATGCCTTATAATTATTATCATACAAAGCATCTAATTCTGTTTTACTCAAGCCTGCGGAAGCGAAAATAGTGCCATTTCCACTTGTTAAAGCTGCTATTGATGCATATCCACTAAGTCCTAGTACGTAAGCAACACCTTGGAAGGATGTATTTAGCGCTTTTAGATTCGTGTCTAACGTAATTAGAGAATCATAGGATGTCTTAACTTTAGCATCATCAAGCATATCATAGCTTTTCTCTTCCCAGCCTACTACTTTAATCTTGCTTTTTGCTCGTGCTTCATCTGCGGCCCCATCAAAAACATCCTCTGGAGTCACACTTGTGCCCACGATATTCTCCCATTTGTCTTTGTCATATATTTTTATTTCACTTTCTACTGAAATTCCTTTAGCGGCGGAAGGAATTCCAAATGAATATTCTGTATTTGCTAGTACCGGTATGACCGCACTCAATGTAAATATTATGGTAAAAATTATGCCATAAGAATATTTTTTATTCATTTTTTTTTACTCCTTTTAAGATTATTTAATATAATTTTAAAAGAAAGTATTTAAACGCCCATAAATAGAAAGACTAGTTTAAAGAAAGAAAAATTAATAAAATAATAAAGGAGGATTTAGGAATTTAAGATTTTTGTATTTTCCACGTGGTATAACCAACTATAAAAAGAGTTATAATCTCAGAATATACTACGATTTTTTGTCCTGTTGCTTGAATGAGAAGACCTTCTAACGTGTCACTACTAGGGCCAAAAAATATTAAACCTATATATGACGCAAGAATGATCTCAAATATTATAAGAGTAAGGACGTATCGATTGGGGAAATCTTTATTTAATATAAATGCAGGAATATAAAAAAGCACCATATAAAATGCGGAACCAAACGCAAGAATAACGAATATTATGTGTGCTCCACCAAGAACATCATAAGGTGTAAATGCAATTCCGATATAACAAATCGCAGAAAATATACCTGTTATTGATCCAATAACACTAAGTTTTTGAGATATAGATTTCTTTTCCATTATTAAAGGACCTGAAATAAAAAGAGGGATAGATAACAGGCCAATAGCAATTAAAGCAATGGAAAATAGAATGTAAGAGATTAAATTACTACTACCGAGATGATTATTAACCCTTCCTAAATCACTGAAGTAATTTTCAAAGAAAGAATAGTATTTACTTGATGGATCATTAAGCGTGCCTCCACCATAAAAGATCATTGCTAAAATCGTAAGAATGGTAAATTGAGAAGCCCCTATCATCACAAGGACTCCTGACGTTTTACTCCATTCTTTTGAGTTCATTTTATTTACTAATATATTTGCTTGAATTAAAGTATTATCAGTCAGCAGTAAAACATTATAAATTTTAAAATTAAACTAATGAAATTCTATAAATAATAATTTTTTCATACTTACCCTTAAAATTAAAAATGATGATTAATTGCCAAAGTAGTTTTAATTGGATATTTATATATACTGAATGTGTTAATAGTATAGAATAAAACTCAATTTCCAACTATATTGAATACCAAGTTATAACAAATTAATAATTATTATAAATGAATGTTGTCACAACATTATTTGTAACAAAAAAAATATACAATTGTGTCGAGCTAATATTAATAGGATTTAGAGGTGCTCATTCATAAAAAAATTAAGTAAATTTAAGATTAACAAATTAATTCCATTTTTCAGTCTAATATTTGTTACATGCTTAAGTTTTTCTGTTCTTGTTACCATCCCTATTAAAATTGAGAATTTTTTTAATTCGATTGATGATGTCCATAAGACGCCTCTAATAAAAGATTTAAAGTCTCATAAATTATCCTCAGATAATATTTATAGGGGAATTGGAAACCCTTGGAATCTAACTCATTATGCAAACCGAACTTTTTATAATCATGATGTTAGTTTTGGGAACAATTCTAATGATCTCGTTGAAATCCCGGTTCAAGGAAATTGGAAAGGAATTAAATTAAATTCTACCATAAACAATCTTTATGATGAGAGAAATTGGTGCAATGGTACTTTTAGTCTTGGTGATGATGATGGTAATCATTCTGCTGGTGAGGATGATACTGATGATATAATAAATAGTTTTCAGAATTGGACTTTTGGTAAAAAGGATGTTATTTGGGAGGGGGAGTCATGGGGACAGGTAGTTAATAATTTTAGTGGTAATTATAATTCAAGTTTAGAAGGGCATAATTGCTTAGAGTTAAGAATGGATGGAAATGAAACTAAATATGGTCCTGGGAGATTTTGTTATGATGAATTTGATATGTGCTGGTGGAACACGACTTTTAAGATTCCAAGAGGGTGCGTGGTTGACAGTGAATTGCAATTTGATGCAAGGACTTTGCATATAACTAATCTAAGTGCTTGGAAACTCAAATTCTATTTAAATGATGAGGTAATTTGCTCCATTGATACTTATAAACTAAAGCAAGATTGTGAGGGTTCCTGGAAAACCTTTACAATTCCGCAACAGTACTGGATAAATGAAACGAATATATTTTCAAATCCAGTAAATAACTCAGAAATAAGACTCAATATTACCTTTGAATATTTGTCTTGTACAGGGTGGTGGGATAATCCATTAGCAGATTATCAACAATTATTCATTGATAACGTTAAAATAATAACCAAAGCAGAAGCAATACCGAAACAACTCGATCTAAAAATGAATCAGAGTGAAGTTATTGGTGAAGATTGGGGTAAGGGAACAGTAAAAATAGATGGTCCTTGGCAAGCTGCTGAAATATATTGCAATTTTACGAGTGATGATGCTTGGAATTTGAGTAGTTATGATATAGAATTTAAAACCGATTTACATTTGTTTATAATAAAAGAATCTCCAGAAACAAATTATGAGACGAATTATAACTCTATTGGTATTAGTTACTCTACAAGTAATAGTAGTATAGTTGATTGTGAAGGTTATGCATATATTTCTATTCCAAATGAGTATAGACAAATGGAAATGAGAATAAATTATCCTAAAGATGTAAACATCACTTGGATATCTAGTCCTCAATATCCAGGAACTAATCAACTGTATCAATGTAATGATTCAACACCAGGTTTATTAATAGTTCCTATATATAATATTTCAAGTACTCCTGCAGGATATTGGAAGCTACAAGGGATTTCAGCCAATTATCTTGAAAATTTAAATATTTTTAAGAATGGTACAAATGATCCTAATAATAATGTGTGGAATTCAGAAAACACGTTTTTAAGTGGAGATTATATCAATATAACAGCAAAAATATCCAATACATCATTGATTTCTGAATATATTAATGAAACAAAAGCAACACTATATATAAAATTTCCAAATCAGACTATTTGGACACTGCAAAATCAATTTAAATCACCCGATGCTAATGGATTTATCTTTTTTGATTATTTCCAGATACCAGAAGCCCCTCCTCATTATAAAGTTGGAGTATATGAAGCAATAATTATATGGAATAACTCTTATTCGACATTTGGATTAAATGAATCAGGAATAATGTGTAAAAAATTCACTGTAATACATAATTCTATATTAACACCTGAACGAGCTTTATATGAAGATGTTTTTGAAGGAACAATAATAAATTTAAAGGTATCTTTCAATGATTTTTCAAATTTTAAATCCATTCAAAATGCAACGGTATATCTCGATAATTTCACAGGAGGAAGGGAAACCTTTACTGAAACAAATCCTGGTTGTTATTTACTTGAATTTAATACAAGTAGAGGCAATTCTGGGGTTAATAATTTAACGATTTATGCAAATTCTTCCTCATATGTGAATAAAGAAGTAAATATTACTATTGAATTAATGCTACCGACTATTCTTGTGGCCAAGGAATTTCCAAGCTTGCAAGTACAATGGAACGAAAACTTCACGATCAATCTTAACTATACTGAGAAATCTTCTGGAAATGGCATAATCTCGAATCCTATAAATAATTGGATTGGTGATAACCATTATATGATGATTTCTCCAGGAGTCTTTAATCTAACATTTAATACTTCGGCTTATGAGGTAAATAAGTTCCATTTATTAATTTTTAGTCTAAATATATCTGGATATGAAGCCCAATCTTTAGTAATTAACATACAGATTATTGAAAGAGATACATCTATAAATAAAATATTTTTGAATGGATTAGATAGAACTCTTAATAAATCTATTGATCTTCTCATAGGGACTCCTTTAAATATTACACTAAAATATATAGATATAAGCAATAGTTTGTTCATTGAAAATGTCACTGTACAATTGATTGGAGAAAGTCATATCGTCCCATTAACAGAAAATAAATCGTTAGAACAATATTCTATCATCTTAAATACAGATATTTTAAAAACGGGAATTAACTTTCTTACAATCTATGCACAAAAAGATTATTATACATCATCTTCAGAACTTATTATAATAAACTTAGATAGCATTCGGGGCGAGATTAATACAGAATCCCAGGAATCTGTAATAAACATAAAGCAAGGTGAAAGATATAAATTAAAGATTGTTTTAAATAATTTAGATTTTGGGGGAAGAATAACGGATGCTGTGGTCAAATATTATTGGGAGTTTGGAAGTGGAGAGCTTGAAGATTCTGATAATGATGGTATTTATGAAGTGATATTAGAGAATATCCCACAAGGTGCTTTTATAATTACTATAACTGCAATTGCTGGTGATAATTACCAATTTGAAAGTGTTGATATAACAGTAAATGTGCATAGTGATGAGGGACTTATTCTATGGATAATTATTATATTACTTATAATAACTGCCGGCGTAACTAGTATAGGTATTGCTCTAGTAAAAAGATCCAAAAAAGAATTAAGAGAGGTAAAGGCAGAACTTATGGGTTTAAAAAAGCAGAGAGATGAGATTACTGAAGAAGATATCTTATTATCTAAAGAACAACATATTTGTTTAGTCCATAAAGGCCCTATTGAAGGATTTTTATTTATTTGTGAATGTGGTGCTTATTATTGTGATAGATGTGTGGATGCTATTAAAGAACTAGAAAATACATGTTGGTCCTGCGGAAAACCCTTAGATCCTTTTAGACCGTCTTTAAGTCCAAAAGAAAAAGAAACTAAATCAGAAGAAGAAACAAGAGATTCCCATAAAAAAGGTCCAAGGAAATAAAAAGAAATTAAAAATAAGAAAAAATGAATAATATGAAAAAAATTGGGAAATGTAATAAAACAATATTGATATTTTCCATTGGAATGATAGTCTTGCTATTTATTAATTACATTCCACTTCATATAAATTCAATTAATAATACCAATTCTATTAAAACCAATGAAAAACCATTTATTCCTACTAAAAATAATAATCTAAAATCTCAGAGAATTTCCTCAGATAATATATACGATGGTATTGGAGTTGCATGGAATTTAACTCATTGGGCTGATCGAATGGTGAATGATACAACTATAGAATTCGGGAATAACACTCATGATAATGTAAAAATTCCTTTTGGAGTTGGTTGGGAAGCCAATAAGTTAAATGCAACAATAAATAATTTATATGATGAGAGAAATTGGTGTAATGGAACTTTCAGCTTCGATAATGATGATGGAAGTGAAGCCGTTGGAGATGATGATACAAGTTATACTAGTGATAATAACTTTCAAAATTGGACGTTTAATAAAATTGATGAGCAAGCAGTATATACCAATGCTATGAGTGGAAATTATGTAAAAAATAAATATAGTCGTGATTGCTTGGAGTTAAGCTTGAATGGGCACTCTTTAGGGGGATCTAGATATGGATATGATCAAGGGGATAAATGTTGGTGGAATACCTCCTTCAATATTCCTAGAGGGAAGATCATGGATAGCGAGATTCAGTTTGATGTATTAGCATCCCATTTAATACAAATAAATGCCTGGGAATTAAAATTCCATTTAAATGATGAAATAATTTATAATATTGGAGTCTATGACTTAAGGGAAGAATGCGGAGTAAGTGGGGCAGGTCCAGGATCTTGGACAACTATTAAAATCCCTCAAGGTATATGGATTAATACTACAAATGTTTTCTCAGATCCAGTTAATAATTCAATAATAACTCTAAATGTTACCTTAGAGCATTCATCCCAGACATGTTGGTATGAATTCTTTTTAAATGGTCAATATCAACAACTCTTTCTCGATAATATAAAGTTAGTAACAAAAGCAGAGGCAAAACCTCAACAAATTAAATTAAAAATGAATGAGACGGATATAAATAATATAGATTGGGGTAAAGGAACTATAGAATTAGAAGGAAATTGGCAAGCTGATTATATCTATTGTAATTTTTCTAGTGACGATGTTTGGAATTTGAGCAGTTATGTTATTGAATTAAAAACCGATTTGCATCTTTTTGCGAAGAAAGGCTCTCCAGAAACTAATAATGAGACAAATTATGACTCTATTGGTACTATTTTCTCTATTAATAATGATAGTGTGGTGGAATGGGATTGTTATGCTTACATTTCTGTTCCAAATGAGTATGAAGAAACAGAAATGAGGATAAACTTTCCTGAGGATATTAACATTACATGGATATCTTCTCCTCAAGATCCTGGGACTAATCAATTAAAGCACTGTTTTAATTCAACACCAGGACTTTTAATAGTTTCGGCGAAAAATATAACGACGATATCTAATGGTTACTGGAGGTTGAAAGGAATTTCAAATAATTATTTAGATCAATTAGATCTTTTCAAAAATGGTACAAGTAATCCTAATGATAATATATGGAATCCAGAGAACTCCTTTTTAAGTGGAGACTATATAAATATTACAGCAAAAATTACGGATTCTCCATTAATTTCTGGATATATAAATAAGACAAAAGCAAGCCTTTATATTAGATTTCCAAATGGCACGATTTGGACCGCATTAGATCAATCAAAATCACCAGATGCAAATGGATATATATATTTTGATTATTTTAAAATACCGACCTCATCTCCTAATTATGTGGTAGGGAAGTATGAAGCAATTATTACATGGAATAATTCTTATTCTTCATTTGGATTAAATGAAACGGGTGTTATATGCAAAGAATTCACTGTAATACATGATTCGATATTATCATCTGAACAAGTCTTTTATGAAGATTATTTTAATGGAGATATAATAAATTTAAAGATATTATTCAATGATATTGATAATTTGGAAGCAATAGAAGATGCTAAAATATATCTTGATGATTTCATTGGAGGAAGGCAATTTTTCAGTGAAATAAGTCCAGGTTATTATTTTCTTGAGTTTAATACTAGTGGAGGAATTCAAGGCAATAATTCATTAACTATCTATGCTAATTCATCTTATTATAATAATAAAGAGTTAAATGTTACTATTGAACTAGTTAATCAAACTCTCCTTTCAGCTGAGGAATATCCAAGTATTCAAGTTCCATGGAATGAGAATTTTACAATCCATCTTAATTATACAGAGAAATCTTCTGGTATTGGTATTATCACTAATCCTACAAATAACTGGGATGGTGAAACTTTTACGATTATGGAAGTTCCTGGTATTTATAATATAACACTTAATAGTTCCGAATACAACATTAATACTCTTCATTCGTTAATTATAAACACAAAAACAACAGGATATGAAACGCAATCAATATTAATAAATGTTTTAATCATTGAAAGAGATATATCGATAAATGAGATTTATTTGAATGGTTTAAATAAAACAATCGATAAATCCATTGAACTTCCTATAGGCAGTTTTTTAAATATTACAATGAAATATACTGATTTATTAACTGGATTTAATATAGATAATGCCACAGTTCAACTAATAGGAGAAGGTCTTACAGAAAGCCTAAAAGAAAACAAAACTTATAAACAATATTCAATTATTCTCAACACTACTAAATTAAATACAACAGGAATTAAATTCCTAAAAATCTACGCCCAAAAAACAAATTTTTCTATAAGTTCAACACTTATTAGAATTGATTTAGAGAATATTAGAGCTGAAATTATCACACAATCACGTAAATCTGTAGTTAATATTGAGCCAGGTGATAGTTATACTTTAAAAATTATTTTAAATGATTTAATTTTTAGCCGAAACATAAAAAATGCTACTGTTTATTATTATTGGGAATTTGGAAGTGGAGAAATTAAAGATTCTAACAGCGATGGTGTTTATGAAATCACCTTAAGTGAGATCCCTAAAGGTACATTTACTATTACAATCACAGCTATCGCTGGAAATGATTATCAATTTGATAGTTATAAAATTACAATAAATGCTCAAATACCTGAAGAAGAAGAATCTTACCTTTGGCTCATTCTTTTGTTACTAAGTATAATCGCTATAATTTCTATGATAGGAATCGGAATTTTAATAAAGTCCAAAAAGGAAATTAGAGAAAAGGAATCAGAAATAGCTCTTTTAAGGATTCAGAGAGGAGAAATTACGGAAGATGATATCCTTCTATCAAAAGAAAGGCATTTCTGTTTAGTTCATAAAGGTCCTATTGAAGGATATATTTTTAGATGTGAATGTGGAGCTTTCTACTGCGATCCTTGTATGGATAAAATTCAGGAACTCGAAAATGAATGCTGGTCTTGCGGAATACACTTGATAATTCCTAAATTAAAAGGAAAACATCGAAAAGAACGCATATTAATACCTGATAGAATAATCTCCTTAAATAAAGTAAAGGATTGGCGTAGAAGTATTGGAGAAAAAACCCCGCAGAAAAAACTTAATAAAGAAAATAAAGAAATTGATTCATAAATAAAAAAATTATAATCAATTGAATAGAATTCTTCCTTAGATCTTTAATAATAAAAAATATTTTGTATCTTAACTTTTAAATCTGAAAAAAAAATGGTTTGATTATGGTTAAAATTGATAATATTAAAA
This sequence comes from Promethearchaeota archaeon, assembly GCA_016839905.1. The sequence goes on from JAEOTJ010000481.1 coordinate 9,811, forward strand.
CTTTTTCTGTCATTGGAGCTGGAACGATGGGTCGTGAAATTGCTGAAGTTGCTCTGATGGCGGGATTCAAAAAAGTAATATTGAATGATACTAATAAAGAGGTTCTTGAAAAAGCTGAGAATTATATCAGAGAAGGTCTAAAAAAGCTGGATGCTAAAGGTAAATTGGGAAGTTTTAATACAGTAGATTATCTTATGGGAAATTTATTTAAAGAATTAGACTTGAAAAAAGCAGTGGAAAATTCTGATTTTGTAGTTGAAGCGATACCTGAGATAATGGAATTGAAACAAAACTTATTTAAACAATTATGTAAATACGCTCCTGAACATGCAATTTTAACCACCAATACATCGACCATAAGCATTACTGAAATAGCTTCTGCTTCAGGGTGTCCTGATAGAATAGTAGGAATGCATTTTTTTATTCCTGTCCCTGTTCTTAGATTAATTGAAGTAATTAAGGGGAAAAAGACTTCTGAAGATACTATTAATATTTGCATTGCAGTTGGTCAAAAATTCCCTGCTCTTAAAGGAAAGAAATTTTTGGCTCGTATTGAAAAAGAAAGCCCGGGATTTATAGTAAATCGATTAACAATTACGGGGAACCTCTATTTAAGTTGGCTTCTTGATGAGGCAATGGAAAAAGGAATACCATATGAACAAATTGATGCGGATGCTGGATTCTTACAAGGATTAGGTCCATATGCTAAATGGGATTATTTAGGACTTGATGTAGTTTATAATACTCATAAATATTTGGAAGAAAATCTTTCTCCAGAATTTGCTCCCGGTAAAACTATTACAAAATTAGTTAAAGAAGGGAATATGGGAAGAAAAACCGGAAAAGGTCTTTATGAATGGATTGATGGAAATCCAAAAGTAGATAAAACCATAAAGGCAGGATTATTTAATCCCGAATTATTCTTGGCGATTCAATTAAATGAAGGTTGTAGGCTTTTAGAAGAGGGCATCGTTTCCAATTATAAAATCATTGATGATGCGATGTTTGCTGGAATGGATATTCCTGGACCATTTGGACCAGGAAAAAAAAATTACCAAAAATGGTCAAAAATGTTGGAAGATCTCATGGAAGAGTCTGGTATTCAACATTTTAAACCATGCTATTTAATGAAATCTGGTGAATTTTTAAAAAGGAGAAAATAAACATTTAATATTTATGTTATAATATGAATCTTTTTATTCAATTATACATAATTTATATAAAATTATAACAGGATTTATATTTATATAAGATATTTTTAAATAGTGATACTAATGGGATTAATGAATTTTTTAGAGAATTCAGTCAATATTATAGAAGGATACATAAAGTTTTCGGAAGATGAATTAGTAAAAGAGGAATTGAAAAAATTATTAAATAAAATGAAAGATACAATAAAAAATATTACTGATTTAAGCAAAATTTTTATCACTCGTTAATATAATCATCATTTTTGATAAGGAAAATAAATTAACAAATTCTTTAAATAAACGAATTACTTTATAAAAATTATTATCTTTAACCTATTAAAAAACCTTAATTACTATTCTTAAGTATTAAATTTTTAAATTTTAAATCTTAATATTATTTGTATTATTCATAAAAAAATAGTGATATTATATTGGCTGAAAAAATCGATATCCGAGAATTATTTTTTGACATCTTA
>JAEOTJ010000482.1 GCA_016839905.1 Promethearchaeota archaeon
ACAGAATATAAAGATATTCAACTTTCTACCGAGCAATTAGAAGGAGAAAACGGGCAGAGTAATAACGTTTCAAGCATTGAAATTGTTTTAGCTCCTCCAAAGTAGAATAGAGAATTTGAAAATTATTTCTCTTCGTAAATACGAGAAAACAATAATTACTTCCTTTTTTTTTATTATTTTGATCCTTTTTTTAATAAAATGTTATATTTTATGTGTGGTTTAAATATTATTTTTTAAAAGTAAATATACCAATTAATTTCTTAAAAAGGAAGTGTTCAATTAAATGGAAATTAATAAAAAAATAATGGTCGCTTTAGTCATCTTATTGACAGTATCATATGGGTTAAGTATGGCCGCAGCAGGAGTAAGTGGTCCTGGTTGTGGAGAGGGAGGCCCTTAAACATACAAATTTATAATAAATGATGTCTTTAAGCATTTTTTTTTTATTTTTTTTTTTATAATTATTAAAAACATCTTTTTTATACTTGACAATTCGATTTGGATCCAAAAATAATGTGGAGATTCATAAAAATCTTAAATAATTCTAAAAATAATGATCTTGGTCCCTGAACTCAACTAGATCCGAGCTTTCGATAATAATTTAAACCATTTTATTCATTCAAATATGACCATTTTATCACGAAATTAATAATGATCTCGAAAATTTAGTATAAAATTCAAAAACATTTAAAAAGGCAGTTGCCTAATTTAAAATTAACAGAATTAGTTTTTTAATTGTTTTTTTCATAATTTTCAAAATAAATAATGAGGTAATATAAAAAATGGCAAAAAAAGGTAAAACAGAACCACTTTTTGTAAAATCTAAAGTTCGGGAACACATTAAAGGTAAAGGTTGTAATACAAGTAGTGGCATCCTTGATGGTGATAATTTAAATGAGATCATCATGACATTGTTAGATAAAGCTATTGCCCGAGCTAAAGGAAATGGTCGAAAAACTGTAAAGGCAAGAGATTTATAAAACATCTTGCCTCCTAATTTTTTTTTTCTTTTTTAAATTTTTTATTTACAGCTTAATAATGATTTTATCTCGAAATTATTAATTTATTATTTGTAATTAGAATAAGGGTGAAAGGATTTGTAACTTTTGGCTTCACATAATTTAACACAACCTCACTCTCTTTTTAATTTTTATTACTGAGTATTTATTCAAGAATTCTTCTACGATAATCCCTATTATAATAAAATCGATCGGAGAATAGTATCAATAACTATTAATGTTTTGATAAAATGAAAACTTTTTGAAAAAGGAATAGATTAATATATGATAGACGGAGAATTTATTAAACTCTAATGTAATTAATAAAGTAAGTATATTAATTTTTAAAAAAAATACAATTTAACGACATTTTAACGACATAAAAATAAAATAATCTGGTTATGAAATTGAATTTATTTTATTTCTTGAATTCATTAAAAAGGAGTTAAAGTTAACATGGCAAAATCTCGTTCAGAGGATACTGTAATATATAGTGGACTTACACCTGAAATTACGGATATGGTTATGTTTTACGAAGCTTTAAGAATATTCTTCAAAAAGAAACAAAATATTGATTCAAGCGATAGATTTAATTTTATATTATTTCAAGATGATAAACCTAATTATTTAGAAGATTTTACCTTCAATTACGAACACCTCATAACAGCTCTAAAATCTTTAGAGCTTAAGAATATGAAAACGAATATTGCTAGTGGCCTTTTTGGAGCAATTCCATTGTTTCTTGATGTATTTAAGAAAATTGGTGATAAATGCTATCGCCTTATTATCTTTATTGATTCTGGCACCATTGAGATTCCCAAGCATTATATCCCCATATTAGAAGATTTAATTGAAAAAATTAATGAAGAAATGCCATTTTTCATCGATGTAATTGGTATAAATACTGATAATCCTCACGAAGAAGCTAAAATTTCAAATTTAGCGCAAAGAGCTGGTGGTGATTTCCATAAAGTTAAAGATATTCACGATTTAGAAAATATATTAGTATTATTAGCACCTAAAAAAGAAATTGAATCGACTGAGGCATTAGATACAAGTGATACTAGGGCTCTTGAAGAAATGATAATGTTTTATGAAAATATTGCCCAAAATCCTAAAAGGCTTAAAATCCCGGAAACTTGTTCCATTTGCTTTCAAGAAGATGATAAGGGATTAGTTCAATGTCCAATCTGCGAAACTATTGTTCATGAAAGTTGTTGGGCTCACTGGGCTAAAAGTACAGATATTGGGATACATAATATATTTAGATGTCATACTTGCTATAATTTAATAAAGCTTGATAAAGAATTTATCTATGAAGTACAATTCGGAACTAAAGTATATGTAGAAGAAATTAAAATGGAAGACTTTGATTTAGAAGGTTTTCTTGAAGATATAAAAACTTATGATACGCCTGATCTTGTTCAAGGTGAAAAACCTAAGGAGATTTCTGAGGAAGAAACGATAACTCCTGTTTCTTCAATAGAACTTGAACCTGAGAAAATGAAATCTTTTGTACAACAATATATAAATGAGAAAATAAAAACTAACAAAAAAATTTCAAAGCTAAATACAATAAAAGCTGTTAAAAAATCATTAGAATTAGATGAAAAGGATAATAAATGGGATGAAGATATATGGAACCATGCTATTGATATAAGTAAAAAAACTTGTGTCAAAACAACCACAAAAACCATTGTTTTTAGATTGTAATATATTTCTATTTTATACAATATATTTTAACATTTTAAGTACCCCTGGTGGAATTTGAATCCACGTTGCCTGGGTGAAAGCCAAGCATCCTTGACCAGACTAGACGACAGGGGCTTGCTTAGAGCACGCGACAGGACTCGCACCTGCATTGAGAAGATCTGCATTCTCCCGCTTAATCTTTTCAGCCACGCGTGCATTGTTTAATGGAGGCACTGGGAGGATTTGAACCCCCGCTCGGCTACTTACAGGGAAGCTGCCTTACCACTTGGCCACAGTGCCTTTATTGGTGCGGGATGGGCGATTTGAACACCCGTGAATCACTTGGAAGGCGAACATCCTGGCCGCTAGATGAATCCCGCATTATTGAACGGCGGTGTCGGGATTTGAACCCGAGTCTGATGGGCGACGGCCATCGATACTCGCCAAGCTATACTACACCACCATTTATAGTCTGGGTGGCTGGATTTGAACCAGCGACCTGAAGATCTACAGTCTCCCGCTATAACCACTAAGCTACACCCAGATGGGATAATACTCCCGGATGGATTCGAACCAACGTTTCCAGGTCCAAGGCCTGGTGTACTTGGCCACTGTACTACGGGAGTATTGATTTGGTGTGTTTGGGATTTTACAATCCCAAACTTTTCCATAATCGCTTCATGGCGACTTTCTTTTTCCTTACTTTTGAGATCACCTCTTTTTTTTTATTTTGTGGAGCTGGCAGGATTTGAACCTACAACCCTCGACATGCAAAACCGTCGCTCTGCCATTGAGCTACAGCCCCATCATTTAGCCTATAGGAGGGCTCGGTGAGAGGATCGAACTCTCATCTGTTGGATCACGACCAACAATTCTACCATTGAACCAACCGAGCCACTCCTTTTTTTTGGCTGATAAAACACTAAAATACCTGCCCCCTTCTAAATCCTAATAATTAATGGCAAGTCTATAGTTTCATGGCAAGGAAGTCGCATAGTAAAGAGTTAAAAGGAATAGTGAGAAAATCATGGAATTCGATTGAGACGGGTAATAATGCTTAATGATTATAGCGTTCGCTATAACATTGGCCCTGCGCCAGGGCACCGATATCTTGATGTGTGGTCGTTGCCACAATAACTCGTCTCATTGTATTATTAATAAGGCTATCTACATATATAAAGGTTTTGATCATAATTGCCCATACTTTTCCCATTCTCCATTTCAAAGAAGCATCAATCAAAAGATTTATATATTGTAGTAATAATGATAATAATATGGATTATCATTTATTTAAGATCTGGATCTTGAGGAAACGAGTGGATCTCGTTAATATATTCCGCTCGAATCTAAGTTCAATTTCCTCCTCCACTTAAATACAATGATAACTACACTTTTCTAAGACTTTAGACGTTTTGTACTCTTTTATTCTTTTTTAACCATAAAACATGTCCCTATAGTGTTAATTGGTAGCATTTCCGACTGTTAATCGGGGGGTGTAGGTTCGAATCCTACTAGGGGCGATAATATATAAAAAAAAATAAGGAGGAAAAACAAAAAAAAAAGAAAAAATTGTCATTTAAGAATGACCACGGGTAGAATTCAAAAAATCATAGGAGATTAAGCATTTAATAGCAGAAGCGATTTAGTATAGATAATGGTAAAGAAAAGAAAATGTATTAAATGTGGTTCAGAATTTCCCAATCACATTTATAAAGATGGTCATAGAATTGTTTTAAATCAAAGAAAATACTGTTTTCAATGTTCTCCATTTAAGACTCATAATACTTTAAAACTTGAAGCAATTAAAGAAAAAAGATATTGTATTATTTGTGAAAAGGAGTTGGATGGTAATCAAGAAAAATATTGCTCAAATAGATGCAAATCCAAAAAATTTATTCCAGCTATATATAAGAGAAAAGAAAAGAATCGTTTGATGGCATTTGAATATCTTGGTGGAAAATGTTCAAAATGTGGTTTAATTGGGTGTGTTGATATATTTTCATTTCACCATAATAATCCTGAAAAGAAAGATTTTCAACTTTCACATGTGTTTACATATTCTTGGGAAAAAATTCAGAAAGAATTAGACAAGTGTGAATTATTATGTGGGAATTGTCATATGGAGATACATCATAATATTTATAAGAATACATGGCAGAATAAACGAAGACATCAAAATAAAAAAAGAGCAATAAAGTATCTTGGAGGAAATTGTATTCAATGTGGTTATGAAAAAAAAATGAGTGCATTGGCATTTCATCATCAAGATAAGAAGGAAAAATCTTTTACTATCTCTAGTTATTTGCATCGAAAACGGGAGATTTTAAGACCTGAATTAGATAAATGTATTTTATTATGTATTAACTGTCACAGGATTTTACATTATAATCCTAAAAAAAATTAATCCATATTTATGATTGATGTATTATTTCTTTATTAATTATCACTTTATTAAAATAAGGGGATCATAGCTCAACTGGGTGAGCACGAGAATGAAGATCTTGGGGCGAGTGTTCAAGTCACTCTGATCCCACTTTTAATATTATAATAATTAATACAATTTCTAAAAAGGGAGTGTAACTTAGTTTGGCCAGAGTGCTGGTCTGATATGCCAGTTGTCGGAAGTTCAAATCTTCCCACTCCTATATAAAAATGGGCATGTAGCTCAGTCAGGCCGAGCAAGCGGTTCTTAACCGTCAGAAGGAGGGTTCAATTCCCTTCATGCCCTCTCAATGGGAGTGTGGCACAGTAGTTACTGCGGTTGGGTTACATCCAATTAATCGTCGGTGCAAGTCCGACCACTCCTACCATTTATGGGAGCGTAGCCTAGCGGAAAAGGTATCAGACTTCTAATCTGAATGTCGTGGGTTCGAGTCCTACCGCTCCTATCTATAAAGGGGTTGTAGCTTAGCGGTTAAGAGCAGTGGTCTCCAAAACCAAAGGTCGAGGGTTCAAATCCTTCCAACCCCACCAAATCTACGGGCGTAGTTTAACCTGGTTAGAATTGTGGTCTCATGAGTCATAGATTGTGGTTCAAATCCACACGCCCGTATCAAACCTAACACCCGTGGGCTAATGGAGAGGTCAATCGCCTTCGAAGCGAGAGGATGTAGGTTCGACTCCTACCGGGTGTAATTCATAGGAGTGTAGCTTAGTGGCAGAGCAGGGGTCTTATGTGCCTAAGGTCGAAGGTTCGATCCCTTCCACTCCTACCAAGGGCTGGTGGCGTAGTCAGGTTAGCGCAACGGACTTTTAATCCGAAGATCGAGGGTTCAACTCCCTTCCAGCCCCTTAATGAATAAACGCAGGAGTGACCGAGTAGGTAAGGAACTGACTTTAGGAGCCAGAGCTAAGTGCATCGCAGGTTCGAGTCCTGCCTCCTGTATTTGTAAAAAATCATGCGGATGTGACCAAGTTGGTAAGGAGCTGGGCTTAAGATCCGGTGCTAAGTGCCTCGCAGGTTCAAGTCCTGCCATCCGCACTAAAAAAACAACGGGAATGGCTGAGTGGTAAAGGCAATGGATTCAAGATCCATCCCTCGTAGGAGGTTCTGCGGTTCGATTCCGTATTCCCGTATAATGCGCTGAGGTAGTATAGTCCGGTGAGTACGTCCGACTGCTATTCGGATAATGGTGTATACCATTCATGGGTTCGAATCCCATCCTCAGCGTTTTACCAAAAAAAGCGGTGATGGCAGAGTAGTCGAATGCGGCGGGCTTGAGTATTGGTTTGTATATATGCAGTCAAGAAACTCGCAGTGGTTCACACCACCGGAGGTGCAAATCCTTCTCACCGCGCTTTTTAATTATTATCTATTCTTTCGACCTTTTCCTATATTTGAGGATTTATAAGTTGGTGTTAATGCGTGACAACTAGGGCATAATAATTGAAGATTCTCAGGTGTTGTATTTAAGTAATTACCATCAATATGATGAACCTCAAGAGGGACTTTATTTGTATGTGGATTTAACTCACACCATCCACATTTCTGACATTTATTATCATATTTTTTGATTAAATATCTCCTTACATATCCTGAGACCTTTCCATCTTTTTTAAGTCCTTTTTCTTGATTTCTTATCCAACGTTCAATATATTCTTCATATTCATAATCTCTATGACATCTACTACTGCAAAATTTAGTTTGATGTTTTTTTAATTTCTTTTTACATTTTAAACAATATCTTAATTCATTATCTTTAGGTTTTTTACTATTTAATAATGGAGAACATTCTAAACAATATTTTCTTCTATGTAGAAAACGACGCTTTCCTGTATTATCTTTAAATGTTTTGGGAAATCCTTTACCGCAATTTCCACATATTTTTATACTTATATTTTCAGAAATTTTATCTTTTGTTAACTTTTCAATATACTTTTGATTTGTTGCATTACATGGTCTAAGAGGAGAACAATTCAAACAATAAATTCTTTTATGTAAATAATGTCGCTTACCTGCTTCGTCAAAGAAATGATTTGGAAATTCTTCCCCACATTTTTTACAAATCTTTTTTAATACCATTACAGATTCATCTATAACTCAATTCTTAATTATAAATTTAATTAGACTTTAATCAATATTTAAAAGATTACTCTTTAAAGATTTTTTAATTAATATTAAATTTAGTAGATTGAAAAATCGGAATCCTGCCCTCTGCGTTATCTATGATAAACTAAGATTTACTAAATGAAGGAGTGAATTTATCAAAAGTTGCATTGCTTATTCCTGTAGAATGATCCTTATTTACAAGAATTTTGTGTACATTAATATCGGGCGGAATAGCTGTGTGAGTAATTAAAAATATTTGAGAAAAAGATTTTGATTTTGTTAAATATAAGAGTATCCGCTCTCGTCTAATCTCATCTAAAGCCGCTAAAGGCTCATCTAATAAAAGAAAATCAATATTTGGATTTTTTTTTGGAGAATCTTTAGTCGGGCGGATGATACTCATTAACTCACTAATTGCTAATCTCAACGCCATTCCTAAAGCTGTACGATCTCCTCCAGAGAGAACTTCGATTGGTTCATATTGGCCGTTATAGTTATCTTTAATATTTAATAATAAACCCGTTTTTTTAGAACCTGATTCCTTTAGTAGTAATTCTCCATATTGGCCTGCTGTGAAATTTTTGACATATTTATCTGCCTTTAATGCAATATTTTTAACTAAACGTTTAGCAACCATATATTCAGTGACAAATCGACGAACTAATTCTTTTGCTTTATTGATGTGTTCGAGATCTACTTCGATTTCTCCAACTTGATCTGCTAATTTTTTCATATTTTTAATTTCTTCAAGTAATTCTGAGATTTTTTTCTCATTATTTTTAATATAATTATTTTTTGATTCTATATCTTTTTTGATGGCATCCAAATTTCCCTTACATTCAATAATCTCTTTAGAAAGTGCTTTAATTCCTTCAGGACTTATATCCACAAACTTATCGACGTGTTCTTTTAGAAAGGTATCTATCTCCCCTTGTAATCTCTTAGTTTCATTTTCATATTTCTTGAAATTTTCGAAATCATGTCTTAATCCTTGAAGATCTGCAATTTCAATATTAATTTTATCAAATGAAGTTTGGAGCTTTTTTAATTTGCTTTCATAATTCTTAATCAATTTTGATATATCTTGTAATTTTCCCTTATTTATTTTAAGCACGTTATTAAATTCTTGGATAACCTCATCATAATGCTCTTTAGTTAGATCACTCTGACATGTGGGACATTTAGCCTTGCTTTGTCCTCCAGCTTTCTGAGTAAATTTTAACGAATCATTCATCTTAGAGATTTTATTATTGATTTCTTCAATTCTGCCCTTAGTTTTCCCAATCCCTTTATTGGTTGCTTGTCTTTTTCTATCATATTCTTGTCTTTTAGCATCCATTTCCTTTCTTTCTTTGATTAAATCATTTATTAGAGTTATAATTTTGTCTATTGAAGTAAAATTCTTTACATTCATTTTAGTTTTTTTAATTTTATTCTCAAAATCACTCTTATAGGACATTAATTTATTTTCAGATATTCCATTCTGTTTATATAATTCCTCTAAATTAGAGATTAATGATTCTGAGGGATAAGAGTTAAGTTTTGACTCGTTTTTTGTTTTTAATCCTTCTTGTTCAGAGATATTTACTGAAAATTCTTTGATTTGAAGCTCTAAATCTTGTATATCATTTTCAATTCGTTCAATTGGAACTCTTGAACTTTCTAATTTAGCTTTTTCTCTATTAAGAGATTTTGCTTTTTCATCAAGGTATTTTAATGAGTCATCAATGATATCTAAACGGAACAGATCTATTATCATATCCCTTAATTTGGCACCTTTGATATTAGCTAATTCTTCTACCTCACCTTGTCTTACAAATACAGTGCTCATTGCTTGATCTTTTGAAATTTCAAGGAATTTTTCAATGTTAAACTTTTTTATCTCTAAGAATCTCCTAGATTTCTTATCAAATTCAAATAACTTAGAAGTTGCACCCCCCGTTCTCCCCCATTTTCGAAGTATATAATAATTTATATTATCCATTGTAAAATAAATATAGATTTCAGCTTTATTCTGTCCATATGTAATAAAAGAGGCACCACTTCTACCTGTATATATTTTAGGTCCAAAAAATGCCATGAGAATTCCTTGTAGAATAGATGATTTTCCATAGGAGTTTTTTCCACTAATTAAAATTAACCCTTCTGGAAATTCTTCATCATTTCCTTCTGGAAGATTCAAATTCCTATAACCCATAAAATTTTTGAATGTGAGTTTAGTGATTTTCATCTTCCTTTCATACCTCCTCCTCTTTTTCCATTACGTTCAACCCACTTTTAATTGCCTCTATCCCAAATTGAGTTAATTTATCCACGTTAAATTGAGTCTTATCATCAGTTAATTTTTCATTCACGAAGTTTTTGAAATCCTCATCGGGTTTATCCAATACATAATCTTCTATAATCCCTGGACTTACGTCATCTTCCTGTCTATCAGATATATCTGACATTTGCCAGATTAATTGTAAAATATTATATGTTTCTGTTTGGGAGAAGCATTCTCTTCTTACTTTCGTCATAATATCATTTATTAGCCACACCCGTTCAAATGTCATCTCCCCAATAAATCTAATTTTTAACCTTGCGGCGGTTTTTGGATTGAATCCATCTTTAGCAATATGATTTTCTAGCTCTCTATTGATCATTTCTAGCACTTCTGCCGAAGAGCTTTGAGGAGATATATTAATATCTATAATCTCAAATATTCTGTTTAGTAATTTTTCAATATATACTTTCTTTACTTCTAATTCTTTTGTCTTAGGATCAATTGTTGTTATTAAATAGCCTTGATTTTCAAGTCGTTCCTTGAAATTCATAGGTAATAGACTCCCTGAGAAATATTTTTTACTTGAAACACTCTTTAAACCGTGCTCATGTCCTAAGGCGACATAGTCATAATTAAAATCATCGGATCTTATTTTTTTGTGTATTACTTCACCAGTATCATATTCTTTAGTTATTTTACCATGGGCAACTGCAATATTAATAAAATCGTTATTTTCTAGAGGTTTCTGATTAAATATCCAGTTATTATATGCTTCTTTATATATTTTATGTCCTTTAAATTCAAAATAAGGAAATAAATAAAATCTCACTTTTTTTTCTTTAAATTCAATTTGTATGGGTTGATCATTTTTAATCGCTTCAATTAAGTCCCGCTCTTTAAAGTAATATAAGTTAGGATATTTTTCTTTACTTATGTGTGATTCAAACGGAGTATAATCATATCCTCGATATACACCATGATTCCCCTCAATGTAAATAAATGGAACCTTACTTCTCGTATTTTTAAAAAATAAATCCAAACCTTCTTTTAATACTCTTCTTGCAGGTTCTGGAGGGGGATATGGGCTATAAGCTGATGGCATATGAAACATATCCCCACAATGAACTAGAAAATCAATATCCTCTATCTTAGAAACATCTTCTATTACTTTTAAAAAAGTATCATAAATCTCTTGCTCAAAAGGTTTTGAATAGTTAAGAATGGCCCATTTATTAATAGTTCCTTTCTTAGCTCGGTATCCAAGATGTGTATCAGCCATATGTATGATTTTTACCATTATAATCCCCTTTATTCCCCTAATACCTTTTCTCTCCAAGATTCTGTATATTTTTTTATCTTTTTATCAAATTTTAATTCCATAAAATTACTTTCAAATTTATTATATTCAGAAGTTAATAGTGTACTTGCTTCATGAGCCCCAATTAAACATAATGGATAACCCCTTGGTGAGTATGGCATAAGATTCTGCAAAATTGATTTTGCATCTTTCATATCCAAGAAATCTGGAATATCAAATCTGAGAGCTGTACTCTCTTTCTGTATTCTCGCAATATAGGCCTTACTTTTTGTATAATCTGAAAGATCTGGTATTTCTACAAGAAAATCTTTACCCTTCAAGATTTCTGACCAAATTGGTAAAATAAAATTACCTTGAGCATCTCTTAATCGACAAGTCTTAGATATCGTATAATAATTTATTCCAAATTCAGTTATAAATTTAAAAAAAAACTTAGTAAAGGCTTCTGGAGGAAAAATATGACGCCTAAACATTTGAATCCCATCCCCTAAGAAGATAACATTTTTATTTTTCCCCCAATTACTTTCCTCTTTTATTCTAATGAGGGACTTTAACATTTCATCCGCCGTTCTTATTCTATCTATAACATGTCCAAGGGATGGGTAATAAAATGCATGGTTGTCAATAGCAGTTTGTATCTTATTACTAAATGTAGTGTCATACCAGTCTTCTAATTCATCGATAAAATTTTTTAAAGAACCTATATAAAAATCTTTTCTAATAGTTTTAACGAAGTTTTCAATAACAGTTTTATAGATTATTAGCTTATGTTCATTATCTTCAATGTAAGTTGTAATAGGTTCATACATAATATTTTCTATTTTATATTTACCTTTTTCAAATTTAACCTGACTTTCTCCGAATTTAAAGGCAGCTAACCTAGCATAAGTACCAGAAAAAGTATTTGAACTTTCATCAAAGCCTATTATCTTAAAGCCCTTATCCATATAATCCATTTTCTCCTCAACAATCTCCATTCGGAGCATCTCACTAAAATGAACTCCAGTATTCTTTAATTTCTCATCAGAGCTACTTGTAGGATCTGGATCTTCTAGTTCTTTTTTTTCTTCTTCTGTCCATGTAATACCTTTTTTCTTAATATATTCTCTGAATTCTTTAATTTCAGTATCTACTGATCTTTCAGGACGATTATTCATCGATTTTTTCAATGAAATCAATTCAAAATTAAAAGAAATTTTATATCACCCTTTTTTTAAGCATCAGATTACGGAAGACTTGTTGGAGGAGGAGTAGGTTTCTTATTTTTCATTTTTTTAGCGTAATTTTCATAAAACTTTTTTGAAGTATTTTCAAAATAGGTATCATATAGAGGAATCCTTAATTTCTGAAAGTTAGTTAACCAAATTCCTGATATTAAAGCTATTCCAACAGTACCAGTTAAGGATTCAAGATCACTATGTTGGATTCCTCCTCCTAATGTTCGAGCGGCAACTACTTTTTCCTTATCTGACCTCAATGGTAAATTAATAACAGTATTCATATTAGATAAAATTGTATCGTCAATTGGAGAATATTGTTGAGAAATAACTTCAAGAGCAAGATTAAACTTTCTCCCTTGACGGGAGATATCCTTAAATACATTACTGAATTTCATCATTTCTGGGCGTAATATACTTGGAGCTTCTTCAATTGTAAATATTATTATAGGCATATTGGCAGGATCCTTTACATTATTTCCACTTTCTATATAGAGCTTCTTTAGATTTACTTTATAATTATCATAAAAGTTTTTTGGTAAAGTCTTTTCTAATTTTATTTCAAAAGTGCTAATATCAGTGGAAGATTTCAATGTCTTTCGAATATCAAAAAGAGTTCTGGCTAATACACTATTGAATAAGAATTGTTCTAAATCTTGAATCATCGAAACATTAAAGATTATAATGCCTCCCTTTTCTAATTTCTTCACAATTTCAGGGAGCTTACTACTTGCTCCTGATTGAAAAATGTCAGAATACTCTAACCACTGTAATCTCCTTTGAACTGCGGATAATGTTGCTTCTGCGTGATTCCCAGGTGGATTTTCACCGGCGATAAGATCATCAATATAAGTATCTGGGCTATGACGATATGCAGCATAAATTGCACCCGCCTGTAAATCGTTAAATGAGCCAGTAGCAAAAAGATCTACGGGTTTAATTTCTTGATAATTTATAATACAGGGTTGAGCAATACTTTTTAGAGGGGCAGGCGGGATCCCTTTATTAGGATAAAGATAATACCATTTACCCATTAATGCTTTATTATATTGTGTGGCTTTAGCGATATCGTTTACTCCATAATCTATACAGCCAAGTGCATATTCATCATGCATATCTATCGCTAACATGGATAATTTTTTTCCTTTATTGTTGAGAATGACATTTGCATTATGCTGAAGTAATCCATCTATAAATACTTGATTTAAATTAGACTTACCTGTACCTGTAGCCCCTGCTATAAAAAAGTGATACATTAAATATTTGAATGGAAAATAAACATTTACATTTGATTCAGAAGCTAAATTACCCATAAAAACACCATCAGGAGTAAATATATTTTCTAGATAATTTTGTTTGTCATCTTGAATCTCAGAAATCTTCATTGAATGCGGTTTCAATACTCCCTTTTCCATAAGATCTTCAATCAAGAAAAAGACATTAGTAGTATGTGATTTCTCGTTCTTAGATTTCTTATCCCTTTCAGTACAAATAATAGGACGTCCCTGAATCACATATTGCAATTCTGTCTCAAGTTCAGAGGTAATATAATCCGTCATTTTTACATTTTTTAACTTTCGACGTGTGAAAATATAATCATCAATTGTATGCTCGCTTAAAATTTGAATAATTATTGTATATTCGATATTATTATCTTTATCTTCCGCTTCCAACTTAATAAAACCATGAAGATGGACATATTTTTCATGGAAAATCTCAATTGTACTTTCTAAGGAGTTAATTTTGATAATCATTCTTTAATTCTCTCCATTATTCTCTTTTAATTAATATGATATATATTCATTCAATATAAATAAAAAATTATTATTCCCTAAGTATGATTTCTTATTTATTTTAATACATAGTCATTTTATTATTTAAACTTCTGAGACCTAATTAATTTATTAAATTAAATATTATTTCATACTCTTCTTTGAATTTTTCTTTATATATAACTAATTTTGGTAATATATAGATAATTTTTAATTGATATTCTAAAAAAAATAGGTGGATAAAAATGAGTTTAAAAAATGCTAATAATAAAATAAAATCAGAAAATAAAGATCCCATAATTAATGATTTAGACAACTACGGTATCAAAATTCAATGCCCTGATTGTGGTTCAATATTCATACTAAATGAATATGGAGAATATTTTTGTAGAAAATGTAATAGAATTTTTTCAGAAAGCGAAATAAGAGAACGATATGGGCTATAAAGGAAATTTCCCTAATTTTATAAGCTCAAGTAATATTTTTGCTTCATGAACCGCGTCATCTGCGGCTCTATGTTTTTCAATATAATCACTTTTAGGAAAGAAAAAATCCCAAGCTTCTTGAGCTTTTGGCCATTTGTATCCGTATCCTCCATTTCGATGAGGGATTTTACAAATATCGGTACTGGTTAACATTATACAAGGTAATTCATGAGCAAACTCAAATCCACGCGCTTTTAAAAATCCTAAATCAAATAATTTATTAAATGCGGTTATTGGATATTTATTGAAAATATTTTGTAATTCCTGTCTGAATTTATCAAGTAAAGATGCTTTTTTTATTTCTTCAAAACTCAAGTCAGAATTCTTAAAAATCCAGGAATCTCTATGTTCCTCTCCAAATGTTGGTTCTCTCACATAAGAGTCAAAGAGTATATCCGTAATCCCCGCGTCTAGATCTAATTCTGCGATTCCAATCTCTAGAATTAAATCATTTTTAGGATTTAAACCAGTTGTCTCTATATCAATTACCGCTATTTTTACCAAATTATATCTCTTTTTTTTATTCTATTTTATTCTAAGAAATATTAGTCAGAATAAATAAAAAATGCTATTAATCTTGGATAGGCATATGTCAATTGAATAATTAATTAATTGAATCCAAATAATTTTCTAAATACACATTTTGTGTGTAAAAGTGTGCAAAAAACTCATATTTAAAATTATGTTTTACAACAAAAATATATATATGAATTTTTATATTATTATCAAGGGTTAATATTAAGTATAAGGGTTATAATTGTGTATATTAATAATTCAATTACATTCGAAGGAATTTTTGAAGGTAAATTGAAGAAAAGGGTAATTCTTCGGCAGGACGAATTAGAGGATTTATTATCATTATTTGAAAAAATAATATCTGATGATGATGAGGGAATTCTCGAAATAACCCGAATTAATCTGAAAACGGGTAGATTAACCCCATATAAAAGGATAATGTTTTTAAATAAACTTTCTTTTACTAATCAAGAAAAATTAAAAGAAAAAAATTCTCAATCATCTCAATCAAATAAAGAATATAATCTAGACGAATTAAGTTTGTATAAATTGAGATGGTCGAAAGAAAAGTACAAATAATAATTATTAATAGATTTATCTTATTCTTTAAATTATTTATTAAATATTTTTAATCGGTTAGTTATTATTTATTAAAATAATAAAAAAATGTTGAATAATCAATCTAAAGTATATATTGGAAAAGTAAATCTTGAATCAAAAGACTTATCAAGTGTTATAAAAAATGCCTTAGATACTTTTAACGATTATTTAATTAAGATTTTGGATGAAAAATCAAGCAATCTCATTTTAAAACCTAATATCTTACCGACTGAATTTAGAAATGAGGGATTAGGAGTAACTAATCCACGATTATGTGCATGTATAGCGGATTATCTTAAGGATTTAGGCTTTAAAAGATTGATTTTGGCCGAAGGTACAACAAATAATCGTAATGGAGAACCAGATACTCTTGAAGCAATGAAAAATAATGGATATTTGGAATTTGGGGATAAATGGGAAAGTTTTGATATGAATAAAGATGAAGTGGGAGGTTGGTTTGTGATATATTCACCCGGAGATGAAGGAAATCCAGATGATCCATTTGATATTGAAATTGGAATTTCTAAAATAGCTTTAAAATATCCAATAATTTCAATAGCAAAATTCAAGACTCATGATGTTTTAGGATTAACCTTATCTATAAAAAACCTAATGGGGTGTCTATGTAAGGCAAGAAGGAAATCAAGCGGAGAGATCCTTCACATTGGCCCACTAGTTAAAGCTTACATGCATGGTCATGGTCCAAAAAATCCTTATTTCCTTGCAGAAGAACAGAATATTACAACATCTAAAGTTGCTCTTGCGATCAATTTAAATAGAATGACAAAAATTCTTTTTCCAATATTTTCCATACTTGATGCTTTTCCCGCGATGGAAGGACAAGGACCATTAAGGGGGGTTGCGAATGATATGGATTTAATTATGTGTTCTAATGACTCTGTTGCATTGGATTCCATAGCATGTAATTTGGTTGGATTGGATCTTGATTATAATCAATATATAAAACAATTTGAGCGGTTAAATTTAGGTACTACTGATTATTTAAATATTAATATTATTAATAGAACTATTTTTGAAAAGACAAAAAAAAAATTAAATTTTCAGTTTCATGAGAGATTTCAATATTCAAAATTTACTCCAGAAGAGGTAAAGCTCTTAAGTGAACTTACATAATTTAGAGAATTTATTTTAAGAAAATTTTCCTTTAAAAAAAGAAAAGAATTTTTTTGTTTATATATAATAATTTCGGTTTCTTATTTTAGAGATCAAATGCCCTCTTGAAAGAAGTTGAAGACCAAACTGAGAACAATACTCTTTTGAAAATTCAGATATAATATTACAGATTAATATACCTCCTTGAATTTCAGGTACATCAATACATGCCTTTTGAAGTTGTCTTAATTGCGTAATTGAGATTTCTCTTTTCCAATCTCGAATAAATAC
This sequence comes from Promethearchaeota archaeon, assembly GCA_016839905.1. The sequence continues at coordinate 16,818 of JAEOTJ010000482.1, forward strand.
TCCGAACTTCCCTTCTTCACCATCTTTAACAATCGCATTAAAAATCCAAACTTTTCCTGACTTTCCTTTCAATTTTGTAGTGGAATTGATAAATTCATACTTTTCAGAAAAAACTTCTTCTGCTAATTGATGTAAATTTTTTTCTACTAAAGCCATATTACCACATTTTTTTTATTATTTATAATATTCTCCATGTACTATTTAAATGTTATAGAAAGATCTATCCATATATTTATTATTTAAATGTAATATGTAGGAGATATTATTCCGTTTTTAAATTCAAATTAATAGTTCCCCGCGGAGTATGCCGACAAAAAGATCTTATCTATTTTCTACTCTAGAAGAAATTATTATTAAATTCAAACAGTTTATAAAAAGGATATTGCCCTTCTTGATCAAGCCCTTCCTTTTTTATAAATTTATATAAATTATTATTTAAATATTCAATAAGTCTATCAGCAATTTTATTACAAATTGTTTTGCAATCAAGGAAATTATCTGGATAAAATTTACATTCATTATTTTGACTGAAACAAAACTTTTTCATTTGAAGTGAGAGACCTTCCGCCGATAAAATAATAATGCAATCCCATGCATCTTTAAATCCGGAAATCTGACTGGGTGGAATTTTTATTATATTATTTTTTAACTTGTCAATCTTTTTTTTAGAATAATATTTATTATCTTTTCCAATTCTTTCTTTAATATATTTTAATTCTCTTCTTATTTCCAATTGACAAAGAAAAGTGTAATATTTTAATAATTTTTCTGCTTCCGCTGCCTTTATACTATCAAGAATAATCCACCCTTCCACTTTTTTGCATTTTATTTCCTTGGTTTCTGGATTTGAAAAGTTAGTAGGATAAATCCAGCATTGTGGAGGTTTAATTCCAGAATTATGCACGCTACAACCATTCATATTTTTGTCAAATAAAAAGCATTTTCCAGTTTTCTCATTAAACCTCAATTGAAAACTAAAAACATTACTTCTTATAAAGTCATTTTTATTCGCATATCCAAGCTCTATATATTTTTCAGCCAAAACCTTGGGAACATCAATTTTGATAGAACAGCAATTTCCATCACAAACTTCTGGATCGGTGCAATCTGGACCGCTTATCGCTTCCTTCATTAAAGAATTATATTTTTTTATGATAGACCAAAAATAACTTTCATCCATTTGTATTCTAAAACTAATTTAAAATAAAATATATATTGATAAAAATAAAATAAATTTAAAATTTCTTTAAATATCTTTTTTCTTACTAAAATTTATATTTATCAAATTTATTTATGATCAAACTAAATTATTTTATTAAAAAATTTTAGTTAATAATATTAATTGTAGTAAGTACAAGAGGTTTTAGAGATAATATGGCTGAAAATGATTTAATTATAATTGACATTACAGACAGAGAATATATCAAGTTGGATGTGGCATCAAAATTAGTAGAAATCAAAGGAGATGGCAAATTAATTGTTCAAAATCCCTCTCAAAAGAGTAGGTTATGGAACTTAGCTTTGGATATAAAAGAAAATATAAATACATCTGTTCCTTCTAAGGATCTCAATCCTGGAACAATAAACCCTGGTCAAGATTTTTTCCAAGATTATGACATTCAGAATTTGAAAGAGCCTATTTTAAAAGTAGTTGAACTATTTGATACAGAGAGGAATACGGGTGATATATTAAATAATGTAATTCTTTATAACTTTAAAAATGAATGCAATTTAAAGCTAATTCTTACAAATTCAATTGATGTACCTATTGTTGATATAAAGTTAATTAGAGAAATGCCCGAATTTTTGCAAGAAATTGAGATTAAAACAGCCCCTATAGGAAAAGCTGAACTAAAAGAAGAGGGAGGTAAAAGAATTTTAAGTTGGGAGATTGATTCTCTAGCTGCTGGAGACTCAATGGCATTAGAGGTCGAAAGTACAATAAACATACAAGATAAAAGTGATCAATCTCTTGGGAGTTTAAAAATAAACTATTTAGCAAATAATAAGAAATTAACAATGTTCGATCCTGAAATCATAGGTTTAACTGATTCAATGAGTGGGATTGATAGAGATGAAAGCTCAAGTCCAGGAAAATGGGATTGTAATGTAGAATTTATTAACGACTCTGAATTTCAAGTAAAACTTGAAGAAGTTAAAGTTACTCAAAAAATAACGACTGGGACTGAAACTGTTGTCTCACAGACACCAGCTCTGACAATTAATCCTCAAGGCACATGGGATCATGATTTTCAATTAGAAGCTAAAGATGTTCCAGAATTAGAATCTGAAATTAAATTCACACCCCTTTTTAAAGTAATTCCTAGGATTATTGGAGAAATTAATAAAGAATCAACAATATATCATGTGCTTGCAGCAGAAATTCATAAAGAAATTAGTCCTCCTGAAGTTGGAGCTTATGCAAATACAGATATGAAGATTGACAATACAATAACTAATACAGGAACTGCTAGCATTGAACTTCTTAAGATTTTTGATGATATTCCTCCAGATTTTATTCCCCCTAAATTAGAACAAATAACTATAACTTTAAAAAATCCTGAGGGGTCAATAGAAATTCAAGAGAGAGCAGAATTTATTAAAAACATTGATATTGAACCTAACGACCAGAGTCCAGATTCTAAACATAAAATAAACATAAAATTACATAATTTAGAGAAACAGCTCCCCCCTAATTCTAAATTAATTGTGAGTTATCCTCTGCTAGCAAAAAATCCAAAACCCGAAGAAATATACAAAACCCCAGTTCAAATAAAAGGTAATACACCTGCTAAAGGACTTTATTTCGTCATATCTCCCCCTGAAGAGCCTGAGATTAAAATAAAATATATCCAACGAAAGCTGAAAACACTTAAAAGTATTAAACCAGGAGTTACGGAAGGTGATTTTAGTATTTCAGTACGGATTCAAAATAAAGGGGATGTTGAATTAGAAAACATCATTGTAAAGGATAAAATCCCTATTGGTTTTTCTTTATCAAATTTTACTCCTCCAGCAAGTACCACACATAAAGTAGTACCATTAGGAGATGAATCTGAATTGCAAGTAAGCTTTCCTGAGTTAAAAGCAAAAGAATCAATTACCATTAATTATGATTGCTCTGGATCTGGTGATTATCCTAGATCTGAACCACAAGTTATTGTAAAAGGTAGGGGTGACTCTGGATCTGCAAGCGCTTCCACTGATTCTACTGCTTCTCCAGAAATTAGTTCAGCATCTGGATTAAGTCAAGCAAAATTAATAGAAATTAATGAGATGTTTGCAAATATCATTAAAAAAGCTGAAAGTGGAATTAATTGCATGCAATTGGGGAATGCATTGGATGAAATGGTTGATCCATTGCCTCAAGGCCCTATTCTCCATAAATTCACTCAATTCATCCGCGAAGTCAAAGATATGAATGATAAGATGGTTGTTGGTTCAACTAGAGACGATATTATGACAAAACTAAATGATTTTAAAGGAAAATATTTGTAAAAAAAGTTTTTTTTTATAATTTTCTTATTTTTTTATATTGTTCTTTTTTTAAATAAATAATATATTGCTTATTCTATTTCTTTTGAGTGTCTATGAATAACTAATCCTGATAGTGGTTTTGGATAAAAATAAGTAGATTTTTGGGGCATAATCTCACCTAACTGAGTTATTTTTTGAACTTCTTCTAAAGTTGTAGGACTTACAATGAAAAGGGCTTGAATTTTACCGTCATTTACTTTCTCTAATCCTAATTTCACATCCTTAATAAATGTAATATCCTCTTTTTTAACACTTAGGCAATTCTCAAGTAAAATATTATGTAAAATGGGAAGATTGAGATTTTTCCATTCATTTGATAAATTTCCAGTAATAAAATCCTCTGGTTTAATTTCTTCTCTTAAATCTATAAAAAAATATTTATTTTTATAATAGCAGCCAAAAACTTTCCTATTTTTATTATTATCATTCATTAATTCTTTTAATTTTTCATAACTATCCACTTCTCGCATTTTAAAAAATTTTTTTAATTTCTTTTTTAATTCTTCTACACTATTTATGGATAATTTATGAATTTCTCGATGACTTGTAAAAATTATTAAGCCAGGATCATTAAAGTCAATAAACAATGCCATAATATATTTGCATCCTCCATGCCGACTATGTCTCAGGCATGTAATATAGCGATGGTGTCCATCAGCGATAATTATGGAATTTTTTTTTACAATCTCTTGGATCTGTCTAACATCTTCTTCCTTCCAGACTTCCCATATTTTATGAGTAAAACCATCTTTATCTATAGTTTGTAAAGAAGGTTTTTTCCTAATATATTTTTTAATTATGTTCTCAGCAGAACCATTTCCATTATAAATCATAAAGATTGGTGAGAAATTAGAGTCCGTTTTTTGGATGATTTGCATTCGATCTTCACAAGATTTTTTAAAAGTTGCTTCATGAGGAATTACACCATTAGTTGCAGGAAAAATTTCAACCAATTTTAATAATCCTACAAATCCATATCTACTTATTGATTCTCCTGTATCGGGTCTTATATAATCGATCCCATAAATACAGAGGCATCTATTTTCATTAGCAATTAATGTTCCATTATTTATCATCTCAATTAACTTTTCTCCAGCAAAATCATATTTTTCAGGAAGAATTACATGACAAATATTATCAGGATGTTTCTTCATTTCGATTAATTCTTCTTTTGATATAACATCATAAGGTGGAGCCACTAATTCCTTTAATTTAATTGCATCTTTTCCTTCTCTATAATGATAACTTCTGAAAGGGATTAATTCTGGCATAAATAATTACTTATTAATAAATTAAGATTGATTAATTTGTATTATTTTCTAAAAATTAAATAATTTATGCTTAAAGCGTTAATAATCCATTTGTTACATAACAATAAGGATGTAAATTTGTATTATTTTGTATAATTTCAATAGATTTTTAAAAAATGTAATAAATGATTATAAACATTAAATCTTGATAAACATGTTATTATTCATAACGATAATTTTAATATTAATATTTTTATGTAATTATTTCTTGTATTGGGTGATCTTTTTTAAAACTCCAAGAAAAATGAGTAAAATCTGGGACTTTTACACTAATATTTACCTGATTATATGGATTAGTATAATAATAATAATACCTATTATTACATCGAGCTATTTTAAACCTTTTTTTGGTACTAATAGTTATTTTCAAGAATTATTACCTGGATTTTTCTTACTTGGTTTAATTTTGGTAGGATTGGGCATAAAAATTGTAAAATTAGCAATGACTCAAAATAAACTGAGAGGTTTTGGAAAAGGTAATTATCGATTAATTAAATCGGGGATTTATGGTGTAATGAGGCACCCCATGAATAATGCTTGGGCCTTAATCTTCATCGGTTTAGCTTTCATATTTGATTCATTTATCTCACTGATATTATCACCCATATTCGTCCTTCTTTTATATTTTGAATGCATTTTAGAGGAAAAATATTTACTTTTACCTCAATTCAATGAATATTATTTAAAATATAAAGAAAAAACACCAAGTAGATTATTTCCTACACCTTATAATTTTGTATTAGGATTAATCACAATTTTCGTGTTATATGTTGGCTTATTAAATTTCTTCACTAAAGCATAAATTATTTAAAATAATTCATAATAATAACTCTTAGAAATAAGTCCTTTTATAAAAGATATAATTGGAGGCATAAATATGGTAAAAAAAATTGCGATATTGGCAACAGAAGGTTATGAAGATTTGGAATTGCATTACCCTCGGTTAAGACTAATCGAGGAGGGATATGAACCAGAAATAATTAGCTTGCAGAAGCGCACCATTAATGGAAAGCACGGTTATCCAACAAAACCAGATAAAATCATAGATGAAGCTAATCCAGATGATTATGATGGTGTGATAATTCCGGGTGGAACAAAAAATCCGGATTATTTAAGGAGAAATCAGAAAATATTAGATTTTGTCAATAAGATTAATGAGCAAGATAAATTAGTAGGAGCAATATGTCATGCTGGATGGGTTTTAATATCTGCAAAAATTATAAAAAACCGTAAAGCAACGAGTTATTTTGCAATAAAGGATGATATGATTAATGCTGGTGCTAAATTTGAGGATAAAGCAGTAGTGGTGGATAATAATTTAATTACTTCAAGGATTCCTGATGATTTACCTAATTTTATGAAGATGATTTTAGATTTTTTAAAAAAATAGAAAAATTCCTCTGCGAATTAAAATTCGCATCAGACAATATAAACTTTTTTTCATTGCCCGTAAACACAAAAAAGTTTTAGCTCCCGCTAGGAAGGTCAATATAAGACCAAAAATCTCTCTCT
>JAEOTJ010000483.1 GCA_016839905.1 Promethearchaeota archaeon
TTTTCTGAACAAGAAGAGAGTTTTGGCAGAGGAACTAAAATTGAGGAGAATACTTTCGAAAGTAAGCCCTATAGACCTACGCATTACTTTACAGAAGAAGATTTATTACAGCACTTCTATGCTTTCTGTGTGATTGAAACAGATATTATTGAAGAAAAAGAGAATCACGGTGAACTAGGATTACATACTCATAGATTAAGATATATTTTTGTAAAAAAAGAGTAGGAAATTATAAAGGTTTACTATATCTTATTTATAGGATATTTCCCGAATTTATTCACTGTTTTTAAAATTGTTGGCACGGTAGTTAACATATGCAGAAATGACGGAAATCCTTCTGAAGTACCCATAAGAAAATTATTTCCGGGAGCAGCACTATTAAGCATTTCTCGAACTTTCAATCTAACAGCTTTTTGGCCTTGAAGGCTTACTGGTTCAGGAAAATTCGCCCAAATTACTTTGTCTTTCCATAGTTTCCTAGCATTCTCAATTAAGAAATCTCCTACAGGAGGCGGTGTGAAACTTTCAATCACATCAATACGTGTTTTAGCAATAAGATTAGCGATGTTTTTTAAAGTACCATCCATGTGTACAATATATATTTTATCTTGTTTATGAATTATATCTGCGACTTCATTATAAAAAGGGAGACTATATTTCTCGAATAGTTTAGGGCTGGTTATAAGGCTAGTAACATTATCTGGACCCCAAATTGCGTCAGCTGGGGATTCAGCTGCAATTTTATAGATTTCTAACTCCTTTTTGTATATTGCTCTATAGAGCTCATCGAATTCTTTTTGATGCATATAATAATCTAAGGCAAGTGTTTGAGGCCCCATTAACATTATAAGAGATTGAAGAGGCGACTTGGGTACAAATGTGTCAACAATACCATAGTTCCCTAATATCATTTGAAACTCTTTTAGATCATCATAATATGGAAGATATTCGGCATCTTCTATAAGATATTTTATGACTTCATAATCCTCGAGAGTTTTAATTATAAATCCATCTTCAGGAAACCATGGAAGCTGAATTGACATATCCAATCCTTTCACACTCGCTTTTAGAGTAGCATCTGCTTTAGGAGTACTTATTCTTCCTGTTATTTCATGAGGACTGTCTAGTGCCATGAGAATATCTACGGGAGACCAGGAAGTATGGCTTCTATAGTGATGAACGATATCCATCGTAGCATTAGGGCAAGAAACCTTATGTGATTGAGTGACCATTGATGCGTGAATACATAATCCTTTATCTAATAGTTTTCGCCATGGTTCATAAACTGCAAGCCCTGCTAATTGGAGTGTTTCCAAATACACTGAATATGGTATTATATCTGGTTCTTCACGATGAAGAACTGCTAAAATTCTTTCTCTAGCATTCATAGTGTTACCCACCCTTTACATTTTTTTACTCCGTCAATTGCATTTCTAGCTAATGCGTCAGCTCCGATATCATCAACGAATTCTTGAGTAATAGGAGCACCTCCAATAATTATTTTGATTTGATTTCTAAGATTGGCTTCTTCAAGGGCTTTCATTGTATTACTCACTTCTGGCATTGTTAGCGTAATTAGCACAGAAATAGCCAGAATTTGAGGTTTTTCATTTCTAACGGCGTCTACGAATTTTTCTGCTGGAACATTAACACCTAAATCTATTACTTCAAATCCTTCAGCTTCAAGAAAAAAACTAACTATATTTTTTCCAATATCATGCATATCACCTTTAGCTGTGCCAATAACAACTTTACCAAGGTTTTTCTTTTTCTCAGAACCTTTTATATGAGGTTCTAAAATTCTCATGGATTTTTTTACAATTTCTGCTGCCATGAAAAGTTCGGGTAAAAAAAACTCTTCGTTTTCAAATTTATCACCTATTATAACTAATGCTTTAGTAATTGCATGCTCAATAAATTCATATGGGTCCATTCCTTGAGCTATCGCTTTTTTACACATTTCTTTAGCAGTTTTTATGTCCATATCTACTGCTGCGTTAATAAATTCCTCTGCAATTTGTTCATCTGGCATTTTCTTTTAACCTTTAAAAATTATTGATAATGATATTATATTCATTTCAGTATTATTTATTAATATCTCAATTATAATTGCTTTTTTTAACACGATTTTTTATGCATCTTTCTATAATCACGATGTTAGAACTAGCTAGAAATTAAAGAAAAACCACTTATTCAAGCAATAGGATTAATAATCAAACCAATCTTTTTCATTATTTGACATTTTTCTCCTTACTCTTTTATTGTTATAAATTCTAAATTTCAATTAATCAAACTAAATACCAATCTTTTTAAAAATTAAAGACCAAACAAATATTCCTAATACCAGTGTTACTATATAATGTAAAATTTAAGAATCGAAGAAAACTATAAATATCTCCTAATATAAGTATAAAATTACCAGAGTTTGAAATCTATAAAAAATTTTACTATAAAAGTTAATAAGAAATTGTCTTGGCACAAAAAAAATAGACAAGAAAATAAATGCCTGATGATAATACTACTTTTATTATTTTCTTTTATAATATCATTAATAAATCAAGACTCTTTTTTTTTTGAAAATTCTGAGAAATCTATTGATAACATTGACTTAGAGAATGATATTTTAAAATTATCTGGGATAATAAAAAAGATTCATATTGACGATAATTGGTCTGATGCAAAAATAGCTGGGTTATGTAAGGGTTCAGGCACATTTAATGACCCATATGTTATTGAAGATTTTAAAATTGATGGAGAAAATGCAGGAAGCTGTATCCTAATTGAAAATTCTTTTGACTTTTTCCGAATTGAAAATTGTACTACATATAATACAAAATATATTTATGATATATACCAAAATGGAATTAAATTATATAATGTTGCTAATGGAAATATCACAAAAAACTACTGTACGGTTTATAATAAATACGGGATTTATGTTGAAAATAGTTTTAATCTAACTATATCTGGAAATACGTTTGAAAATAATGATGCATGTGGAATATATATTAAAAATTCTAATAATTCACTGATTTTCGATAATGTTGTAAATAATAATGGAGGGGGAGGAATAAAAACTGAGAATTCTCATAATAATACAATTTCAGAAAACACGATTTATTCAAATGGTATCGTATTCATTGATGGTTCTAGGAGCTATACTCATGGTATGGATGGAATAATTTTATCAAACAGTGATTTTAATAATATTTCTAATAATATAATTAAATTTAACACAGGAGATGGGATATTTACCGATGGTACTGATAATAAAATTACCCGAAATAGTTTGGAGAAAAATAATGGTAATGGAATATATGTAATTGGGAATAATAATAATATAACAAATAATTATGCTGAAAAAAACGAATACGGAATTTATATAGCGGGGTTTTATAATTCTGTTTTCAATAATTCTATGTTTCTTTGTGGTTTAATAGTTTCTGGGAATATTGCGGATATGGGGACTCACATTATAGCTTCTACAAATTTAATTAATGGTAAACCTTTATATTTTTACATAAATGAGAAAAACCTAGGCACAAACGATTTTACAAATGCAGGACAAGTTATTCTGGTCAATTGTACTAATTCAAAAATAGAAAATTTAAATGTTTCAAATGGATCAACAGGAATTTCTATATATAGTTCAAATAACCTTATCATATCTAATAATATTGCTTCCAATAATCTTAGGTATGGTATTTTTGTTACTAGCAACTGTGATAATCTTACAATAGATGAGAATTATGTTAATTATAATGATGGATTTGGTATCTTTATCTCCCAAATTACGAATAGCACGATTTCAGGAAATTATGCTACTAAAAATCTTTATGGGATTTATGTTGAAAGTGGGAACAATAATAAAATCTTGCAGAATAACGCTAAAAATAATTATATAGGGATTTTTCTGAGTTATTGCTTTTATAATAATATCTCTGAAAATAACAACAGTGATAATTGGCAACTATACCAAGGGATGGGAGAGCCATCATATTTTAGAGGTTATGGAATTCTTTTAGAAAATTGTTATTATAATTTAATTTCTAAAAATACAATTAATAATAACTCTGATTATGGAATATTTATAGAGGGTTTTAACAATACTCTTTTTGATAATGAAATGAATTTATGTGGATTAGGACTTGGCGGTTCAGTAGATGATTTAAGTTCTCACAATATTAGTACTTCAAATCTTATTAATGGTAAGCCCTTATATTATTACGTCGATGAAGTAGGATTAAATACGACTCATTTTAATAATCCAGGACAAATTATTCTAATAAATTGCAGTTACTCTTCAATTTTTAATTATAATATAGCAAACAGCTCATGTGCAATATTCCTTTCTCATTGTAATAATACTCTAATTTCAAATAATACTTTATCATTCAATAGTGAATATGGATTGAATTTAGAGTTCTGCTATAATGTTAATATAACCGAAAATAATCTATATAAGAATGTCAAATATGGAGTATTAATCCAAAATTGTAATTATTCCGCAATTGAAGAAAATAATGCTAATAATAATGATTTATATGGAATCTATCTGGAACAGTGTTTTTATAATAATATTATTGGAAATGTTATAAACCAAAATTTTTTCGGAATTTATTTTGAAAATTGCGGGTTTAACAATATTTATTGCAATATAATAAATAACAACACTAATTATTTTCAAAGCTTGGAAGAAACGTCAGCTTATTATTTTGGATATGGAATTATATTAGATAGAAGCAATAATAATATTTTTAATAATAATACTATAGTTCGTAATTATAATGGTATTACAATTTTAAATTCTCAATTTAATCATTTTATCGGAAATAATATTAGTTTTAGTAAGAAATATCCTTTTTCCTCATATTCTAGTGAAGGTTCTGGACGTGGTATCACTTTATATTCAGGTAATAATAATGAAATTAAAGGAAATTTCTTAGAATATAATATTGGAAGTGGGATCTTGTTAGAAGATTTATCGTCTTCTTGTAAAAACACTATTATAATCGATAACTATTTGAAAAACTGTGGAATTCAGATCCCAGAAAATCCTATTAATATAAATACAATTACTATTAATTCTTCAAATCATATTAATGATAAACTTTTTTATTTGTATTATAATGAGACTGCCCTTACGTCTAAAAATTTTACAAATGCAGGTCAGGTCGTTTTGGCGTATTGTAATAACTCTGTAATCTCAAAATTAAATGTTTCTTATGGCACCGGAGGAATCGCTTTATATGATTGTAATAATATAAAAGTAAAAAATAATACAGCTTCATTTAATAGTGCATATGGGATATATATTGGACAAGATTGTAATAACATCACTATTTCAAATAATACTGTAAATCGAAACAATATAAAATTCACACAATCATCTTATGGTTCAGGGATTGTAAGTATTGGGAATAATATTAATATTACAAATAATAAAATTAATTTCAACAACTTTTCTGGGATAATGATATTTGGCAAGAATCAGACAATTTTAAATAATACTTTGGATGGATGTGGATTATTTTTTGAACCAATGTATCGCACTTTTGAAGAACTTGAATTAATCAATATTGATACTTCAAATAAAGTAAACGGTAAGCCAATTTATTACTATGCTAGTAAATCAGGTTTAAAGCCAAATAATTTTACAAATGCGGGACAAATAATCTTAGCAAACTGTAGTAATTCATTAATAACTGGCGTGAATATTTCAGACGTTTTTTTTGGCATAATCTCAATGTTGTGTAATAATATTACAATTTCTGAAAACATTATTTCTGATAATAAATATATGGGAATATACTATTATGGATACAATAACAGAATAATAGGAAATGATTTTAATAATAATATAGGATATGGAATTTGGGGTGGTGGTTCTAACAATGAATTTATTGGAAATTTTTTCAAAAATAATTCTAAACCATTAGCTTCATCAAGTTATGGAGGTAATGGATTATATTTTTTCGGAAATAATAATAATTTCTCAAACAACATTATAAGTAATAATTATGATGGGTTTTATTTGAGTGGGAGCTATAACACTGTATCAAATAATAGTATTATTAATAACAGACGAAGAGGATTACAGGTTGAAGGCTATAGAAATATTATAACTCTTAATTTTATTAGTGAAAACAAAGAAGTTGGTGTTATGTGTGGTGGAGGAGGAAATATGGATGATTATTTCTTTTGCCAAAGTAATGCTGTATATTACAATAATTTTACAAATAATAATATAGATGCACAGGACAATGGTTTTAATAATCAATGGGATGATGGTTTTGCTGGTAACTACTGGAGTGATTATACTGGATCTGATATAGATCCAGAAGATGGAATTGGAGATAAAATGCAACCTATTTCTGGAATGGCAGAAACATGTGATCAAAAACCTCTCTTATATTCTTTTTATAAAGATTATGATGGAGATGGATTAAACAATTATGAAGAATATACTTTAGGAAAAGATCAATATCGAACTAATGTGATAAATCCGGATTCAGATTTTGATGGTCTATCTGATTTCTGGGAATGGAGAAATTCAACAAATCCCTGGAGTAATGATAGTGATTATGATCTGATGCCCGATTTTTGGGAAGTGATGAATTTTTTGAATCCAATTGGAAATGATGCATTGGGTGATGTTGATAATGATTTGCTCTTAAATCTGTATGAATATCTGAATGGTACAAATCCTCATAATAATGATACGGATTTTGATAAGATGCCTGATGGCTGGGAGGTGTTCAATGGATTAAATGCTACTTATGATATAGATAATATGACTGATCCTGATAACGATATCCTTTTAAATTTATATGAATATCTGAACGGAACTGATCCTCATAATAACGATACTGATTTTGATAATATGCCTGATGGCTGGGAGGTGTCTAATGGATTAAATGCTACTTATGGTATAGATAATATGACTGATCCTGATAATGATTTACTCTTAAATTTATATGAATATCTAAACAGTACAGATCCTCATAATAATGACACAGATGATGATACATTTTTAGATGGTATTGAAGCTAGTGCTCTATATGATTGGAGAACAGATCCTTTGGATCATTGGTGGTATCCAATGCCAAATTTAGATGTTTTAAGTTTTGAAGCAACTACAACTGAAATAGGAAAGCCATTTGTATTGAATTTCACAATAACAAATAATGGAATATGGGATGCTGAAAATGTTGTCATTATAATTTGGATTGAATACCTGGGAATCACTTTATACAATAATACTAATAACCCGATAGATTTAGCAGTAGATGAAATTTACCCTAAACTTATCCAAAGCGAACAAGTTTCAACAGGAGGGGGCTTACTTATGGAATTAATTTTGGATCCTGATAATCTAATCAATGAAACATATAGTATAAAAAATGGTGATATCCGAGTAGATAGTGAAGGGGATAATTCATTACCAACAACCCTAGTGATTACAGGGGAATTACCGCGTGATGGGGGACTTGGATTAGAATGGATTATTTTGATCATTATTGGAACTATTGCCATTACTGGAACTATTAGTGCGTTGGTCATTCTAAGACCTAGAATTAAAAGAAAATTCGCTTTTAAAAGACAAATTGAGAGTGCAAAAAGAGAATTTGAAAATTTCGAAACCAATATTCGTAGTTTTATTAAAACAAAACTGAAAGACACCTATGAAGCTATATGGTGGGAGGCAGGTATCCCAGAATACATCAGAAAAACAATAGGACCTAAAATAAAAACTCTTGAAGAAAAAAAACCACAAATACAGATTGATCCGATGGATATATTAGATTTTACCCATTATAGCGCAATAATCACAGATAGTGATAATTGGGAACAGATTTTCTCAAAAACCTTCCCAGATAAAGGTGTAGTTGAGACTAACTTTGAAAATTTGAGGATTGTTAAAAGAGATCTTAATGAAGGAACGATCACACGTGAGAATCTATTTAATTATCCATTATATATACATACCATTAGAAATTACTTTACAAAAGGATTTAATGTGTTTATAAGTTATGCAACCCTTGATACAGAATACTTTAATGTGAAAGAAGTTGCCAAACGCTTAGAAATTTATCCACAGATCAATAGAGTTTTCTTTTGGGAAGAAGATAGTGGGGAAAATATCGTTACGTATATGGAAAGAACATTAGCTATGACTAAAGTCTTCGTATTTTTTTGCACTGAAAATTCTATTAGGTCTAAAGCTGTAGAAGACGAGTGGCAGGCTGCATTTCAAATGAGGAAAAAAGGTTTAATGAAAATAATTCCGGTATATGAAAATGAAGATTTAATTCCATTCTTGCTTACGCCGTTGTTGAATGTTAAATTCACTAACGACGACTTTGATGGATTCATACAAAAACTCTATGAGGAAATATTAAGATAACATCATTTTAAGGACTCTTTAAACCAAATAGATAGAAAAATTTCAATACCAAAACTTTAATTATTATATCGGTATTAAAAATTAATATAGAAATATCAAGTGAATCAAATATGGTTGATAAAGTAACACCTTTTTTAATTAACATGGGTGAAGTAATTCCCGCGCGAAGTGCGCGCTTGCTTCTTCAAAATTTTATAGGGATCTCTTTACCAATAGGATCTTTTCTATTACTATTACTCAAATTAGAGGAATGATAAAAATGGCACAAAATTTTGAATTTAATTTAGGGAATTTAAAACTAGACCAATTAAGCTTCGTTTATAAGGATATTAAAAAACAGGCTAAAATCATGGAAAAAATATATGGAATTCCTAAATTTGCACAAATGGAAGACATTACTCATCAAGATGCTACCTATCGTGGTAAAGAAGCAACAATTATAGTAGATTATGCGTTTAGTCGTTTACTTAATTTACAAATTGAATTACAGCAATGGAAGAGTGGAGATAGCCTTTTTAAAGAATTCATAGATCAAGGAAAAGAGGGACTTCATAGCATAGGTGTATATGTGGATGATTTAGATAGATATATAGATGAATTCAATAATAAAGGTATAAAAGTAATACAAACTGGTCAAATTGGTAAACAAAAGTTTGTTTATTTAGATACTGAGAAAACATTTGGAGCTTTATTAGAAATATCAACAACAATCAAACGTCAAAGAAAAAAATAAAGATTTATTGAATTCTCTATTATCAATTAATTTATTTTTTAAATAATTCTATTGTAAATCAAAAGAGAAAATTATATTTTCCTGCCTGTTTTTCTTCTTGCTCTTTTATAGAGTCTATCTAATACAGCTCGTATATCATCTGGATTTTCTCTCATATCCTTTATTTGAATTGCAGCTTCACCTGGTAATATTTCAAACATTTCATTTTGGATGCCATCAATAAATATTTCAGCTACTTCCTCCGCGGCCATAACTGTTCCTGATTCTGATATAATTTTGCATTCTTCAGGTTTGAGCTTATTTTCTTCAGCAAAACCAGGAGTATCTGTATCGACAGGAAAAAGTACTGAAACTTTAATATTGTAAGGCAATAATTCATGTCGTAAAATTTCTGCTAAACCAAAAAGTGCATATTTAGTTGGACAATAAGTTGTATAACCCATAATCGCCATAAAACCCATAATTGAAGAGGTAAAAGTAATATATCCTTGTTTATTCTCTAAAAAATAGGGTAAAACAATAAGAGTAGGAACTAACTGACCATAATAATTTACATCCATATTTCTTTTAAAATCTTCAAGAGTCAATTTTTCAATATATTGAGCGTAAGCATAACCTACGAAATTAAATAGATAATCTGGGATTTTATGCTTATTAATAATTTCTGTCATAAGTGGCTTCAATTTATCCATATTTGTAGTATCGCAAGATATGATCTCTATAAATTGTGATTCTTCTGATTTTAGTTTAAGAAATTCATCTTGAGTTTCATTTAACGCATCCATACCTCTCGCGATAATACAGACACTCCCTCCTAATTGAACAAATAATTTTGCTGTAGCTTTCCCCATCCCTTTGGAACCCCCAGGAATTATCGCGAACTTTCCTTTAAAGGGTTTTTGAGCTATTAATTCTTCATCCACCATTTTTAATCATTATATGTTATTTTTATTTAAATTTAAAATTTTAAAATTTATATATCTGATTTAAAATAATAGGCTGGAACCCCAACTTCTGCAATTCCTCCATCTACAATGAAATTATGCCCCGTGATGAAATTTGATGCTGGTGAAGCTAGGAAAGTAGAAACATTAACAACATCATCTACTGTACCATATCTATTCAACGGGGTTTTTACATGACCTTCATCCATTGTCATTTTCATTACATCTAAATCGTTCCTATATGCGCCTGTTAAATGGTATCCAGGAGAAATAGCATTAACAGTTATTTTTGGAGCTAAACTTTGAGCAAATAATTGCATCATCGCGATTACACCAACTTTACTTATAGAATAAATCGGAATTCCATTATCTACCTTTACACCTGCTATCGAAGCAGTATGAATAACTTTTCCCGCAAGCGGTTCAAAGTTCTGTTTTTTCATTCTTCTTGCAATCTCTTTAGCTACTAACCATTGACCTTTTAGATTTAGAGCTATTGTTTTATCAAAAATTTCTTCTTTAACTTTAATTATATCAAAAAATCCAAATCCTCCACCAGCATTGTTATTTAAAATAAAAATGTTATCTAACTCATTGAATGCTTGTTTAGCCATACTTTGAACTTGACTTGAATTTGTCACATCGCATATAATAGGAATCACTTTTTGGTTAGTTTCTTTTTCAATTTTTTTAGTAGTTTCTTCTAATAATTCCTCATTAATATCCACTAATACTAAATCAGCCCCTCTATGTGCATAAGCAAATGCAAATCCTCTTCCAAATCCAGAAGCTCCCCCAGTGATAAGAGCTCCTTTTCCTTCTAAAAACCGTTCATTTAAATCCATTATTATTACCTCTTATTTATATTTTAAAATCATAAATCTACATCTAATTTATGAGAAGGGACACCTACATCCGTTATCCCACCATCGATAGTGAAACAATGGCCTGTAATAAAGTTACTCTTATCTGATGCTAAGAATAAAACCAGATTTACTACATCGTCTATAGTTCCAATCCTATTTAATGGCGTTTTTACTTCGCCATCGCTCATTACCTGCAACATAATGTCCTCTCTATGTCCATACATACCTGTAACATGAAAACCTGGAGCAATAGCATTCGAAGTTATATGAGGTGCTATAGTTTTTGCAACGAGTTTATTTAACGCTATTAAACCAGCTTTACTAATACTATAGAGAGGAACAAATGGACTCAGAACTATTCCATAGTGAGAAGAATTATGAATAATCTTTCCTCTTAAGGGTTTAAAATTTTGCCTGTTCATCTTACGGCAAATAAATTTATCGAGTAACCATTGACCTTTGAGATTAATGTTCATTGTTCTATCCCACGCTTTTTCTCCTACTCGAATTATATCAACTCCGTAAGTTGTCGCAATCCCCGCATTATTAAACAAAA
>JAEOTJ010000484.1 GCA_016839905.1 Promethearchaeota archaeon
AATTTTTTTTTATGTTTAATGAATGTATTTTATAATAATGATAATATTAATGATGATCTTTAGTTCTTTGCATTTTAGATTTAAATTTCAAATAAGTTTTAAATGAAAAGACAAAAAGCATTACACTATATTAAGAAAAAAAAAACTTTATATCCCATTATTTTTCATGAATATTCCACCTCTAGAATCCTTCAAATAAAATTAAAATATTTAGAAAAATCACCTAAAGTTTTTTGTACTTGTTGTTTTCTGAGTTTTAAATCGTCTAAATTCCAATAATTCTTACATTTATCACAATAATATTGAATAATAAAATCATCTTCATCAATAATAGGTTCTAATTCTGTTTTATTACATTGTTTTAAAGGGCATGCTTCTAAAAAAACAGAATTTTCAATCTTTATTTTTCTTTTCATCAGGCTTTACCGACACATAATCAATAAGATGATAACTCAAAGAAATTATTTGTTCAAGGTTTATATATGTTATTCTTTAAAAGATAACGATTTACGCTTATTATAAATTAATGGGGGATTTCCATTAGATTTTATGTTTAATAAATTTGAGATTTAAATTTAGATATTTAAATTTAGATAATTAAATATTGTTTTAAGCAATTTATTTCTTAAGTTTATTATTTATATAGTATTTCATGGGGATTTTCATTATTATAAACCTCCTTACTAATCCGATATCCTTGATGAATTAACATTTTTATATGGCCTCATATTTTAATTAAAAAATATAAATATTCTATTCATTCACGCTCAAGTTTTCTCGAAAAGACGCTCTGTCCGAAATCTTTAAAAGATTAGAACATAATTAATAAATATTATTGATAAATTAAATGGAATAACATCAAGATTTTATAAAATGAAATTACCTAAAGACCTACAAAATAAGAAGAAGAGAAAAAAAGGAAGTTTATCTCTAAAAATGGATGAAGAAGCAATCAAAAAAGAGTTTCCTATCCACAATATCATAGATGAATTAACTAAAATGCCTATACCATGTCCCAAATGTTTAAAAACAGATTTTTTGAGAGGATGGGATGTAAATGGTCGCAGATTTGCGTTATGTTACTTTTGTGGTGCAGTATTTACCGTTGATGATGGAGAGATTATTCATAAAAATGAGGGTGATAGGATGTATTGGGGGGCAAGAGCATTAGCGATAATTGGAACGCAACAACGTAACGAGAAGTAAATATAAAAACAAAAATAAAAAATCAATTTTTCTGAAAGCTATTTTTAAGAAATTATTCTTAGCTTCTTTATAAAAATTACGATAAGACTAAGATATTAAGAAGTTCTAAATTTTTCGATAAAAAATATGAAAAGATTTCTATAAAACCATGTTTTAAATAAACATATTTAACATTACAATTCTTTATAAATTGTAATAGACTTTTAAAATCGCAATGGGGGCTAAAATGGATATACAAATTAACCAGGAACTCCATGAGATAAGAATCATTTAGCAGTTTTCTAGAGATAGATAATTTTTGCATACTCTATATTAAATTCTCGAAAGGGTTGAAAGGTATAAAAATTCGAAATATCAATAATTTTGGTTTAATTGACTTGTTTCTTCCTTAATAAAAACAAATTTTAAGACTGGGTTCATATCAGATTTTAATGTTAGAAGATAAATTATTGGTAAAACTTGAGCTGAAGCGTAAAGAATTAAAATAACCTTAACGAGAATATTCTAAGTTTAAAACATCAATATTTCCTAGATTTTTTGAAAGATAATAAAAAAATTCTTCAATTTTACCATGCTCTAAATAAATCTTTTTCACCTTACAATCTTGAGCAAATTTTAATAAATTAGTAAAATCGCAATGGTCACTAAAGGGGATATATTTATCAACTGGGATTTCCTTACGATGAGAATTTTTTAATACATTTCCTGAGAGAGAAATAACCTTTGCGCCATGGGAAATCAAGCTCTTAAAGGGGTCGATAAACATAGAATATGGGGGGATTATAAGAATATAATCATTTATTTTCTTCAATTTGTTCTTATTGTAGTTTCCATACGGCTCCCAGGGAGTAAATTTCACTCCATTTTTTTCCAGAATTTCTGTATTCTTAGCAATATTCCGTTGGAGAATGATTTTATTAGGTTGGCTCAAGGTATTTAATATAACCTGACTTTTTCCAAAAGCATACCCTAAAAGTATTACTGGATGT
>JAEOTJ010000040.1 GCA_016839905.1 Promethearchaeota archaeon
AATTGGCATGTCAATATTTGCACTTCCAATTCTCCTGGTTTTACAGCTTGTAGTAGTTTTATAAGATCAATTGAGAGGTAAGGATCCATAATCTTAATTGACTTATTAACTGTAGATTTTTCATTTAAAAAATCTTTAATCCTTTTCTCAACAGATACATTACCATGAGCATAATATTCAATTTGTCTAACGACTTTAGGTAAGTTCTCGATAACTTGAAGTTTATCTTTTATGATCATTTTTTTCCCGTTTATATCTACTCCTTCAAGCCTATAGCCAATTGCTAAAACTACTGGATTGAAATTTTTATCAATAATCGTTCCATTTTTGCTCATTAAAATATGGCCTTTAATCTCACCTTCTTCCAAGGATATTGGAGCCTCACGAAAAATAAGATCCCCCTCTTTTAATTCAATTTCTCTTGAATTCCATTGCCACTTAAAATAATCTTCTTCATATCCTCCATATGCATATGTAAGAATTGCTGGTTCTTTAAGCATTTTTAATTGAACATGAATACCATGTCTCTCGTCTGAAGTTTTATGATAAAAAACAATATCAGTTGGTCTCGGTCTCGGATAGTTATCAGAGTTCATCTAGGGGATTTTTAATGAAAAGAGTTATAAAAGGTTAACCAAACTGGTTATAGATTTATTAATATAAATAATAAATAAATTATTAAAAATAATTAATTAAAATTTTAATGGATTTTCATTTAATTATAATTATTATTATCAAGATATAATATTTAATTACTTTTACTTCTAAAATAAAAGTAAGGAGTTATAATAAGGGTAGTAGTTATGATAAGGTCTGTCCATGAATATCCAATTTCAACAATTATAAATGATAATGATAATAATAAATATGTTATTCCCAAATTCCAGCGAGAATATAAATGGAAAAAAGAGGATTGTGAAGCCTTATTTAATGATTTATTAGATAATGATAGAGGCTATTTCTTAGGTTCAATAATTTGCATTAATCAAGGAAAAGACGCATTTGACATAACTCCATTAGAGATAATTGATGGTCAACAACGTTTAGCTACGATTTCGCTTACTTATGCTGCGATATATAATAGGTTTTTAAAAGAAAAGAGGAAAGATGATGAATTTATTCACGAGAAAATTACATTGAAAAACAGATTAATTCAAAAAAATACTAAAAATGAATTAAAATTAGAATTATCTTATCAAAAAAACAACTTGGATGATTATAAGGCTATTTTAGAAGAATTAAAATTGTATAATGATACGAAATTTAAACGACCACTTAATTTAGGAAATCGTAGAATATATAGGACTTATCAATATTTAAAAAAGCGGATATCAGAATTAGATTATGATAAATTAATAGACTTCTTAGAAAGATTAAATTTAGCGATGCTTGTAAAAATTGAAGTAGAAAGTCATGCAGATGCTTTTATATTATTTGAAAGTGTAAATAATCGGGGAATTCCTTTATCAGCAATGGATATAATAAAAAACAAATTATTAGCAAAATTAGAGAAGAAAGAAAT
This sequence comes from Promethearchaeota archaeon, assembly GCA_016839905.1. The sequence goes on from JAEOTJ010000040.1 coordinate 1,523, forward strand.
TCTATTAATTGATGATGCCTTTAATAAATGGATTAAGTTAGTGGATAATTTAGAAGATTATTCTATTCAAGAACGTTTCCTAAGGCAATATTATAATGCATTTAGATATAAAGAAAAAGTCGGTATTAAGGGATATGCAAAAGCAACTCGTTCAAATTTAATTAAAATTTATGAACAATTAATTGATTCTGATGTAAATTCAATTTTTAATGAACTTATTGAAAAGTCAAAGATTTATAACATATTTATTATACCTAGTGATGAGGGAAAATATGCAAAATATGAAAAAGGTTTAATTGATCTTCTACATATAGGTGCCGCTCCATCTTATACTTTCCTAATCTATCTATTTTCAAATCATTTTGATAAAGAAGATCTAATTCTTCGGTCAATTGAATTCTTAGTCAAATATTTTGTAAGGAGAAACTTAACGGATTTTCCAGGAACGAGAGATTTAGACAATATTTTCATAGAACTAATAAAGGAATGTGAAGATAATGGAGACCATCTTAATTTTGATATTATTAAAGATTTTTTACATGAATCTAATAGATTTTCTAAAAGTAATGAGTTTAAAAATTTATTAGAAGGACATATTTATAAGAAAAATGCGCCTGTAGCGAGATTTATCTTATCGAAATTGGAAGAAGAACATAAAACAAAAGAAATATATGTAGACTTATGGGATAAGGATAAAAATAATAAATATATATGGACAATTGAACATATATTCCCGCAAGGAAAAAATATCCCAAAGAGTTGGATTGAGATGATTGCTGATGGGAATGAAATCAAAGCAAAAGAGTTTCAAAAAGATTGGGTGCATAAATTAGGAAATTTAACTCTAACAGGATATAATTCGAAATTATCAAATTTTTCATTTGAAAAGAAACGAGATAGGAAAGATAAATCGGGAAAACATATTGGTTATAGAAATGGACTTTATCTTAATAAGGAATTAGAAAATAAAGATTCATGGAAAATAAATGATATTAAAGTTCGCACTGATATTTTATCCAATGAGGCTTTTAAAATGTTTAATATTTGAGATTCATCTTAATATATTTATCAAATCTATTAAAAAGCAAAAAAAATGTTTTACCTATAATCTATACTTTCCCTAAAGAGATCTATGAATCAGTGAAATAATAAATAATGTCGGAGCTAGGGAAATTAAAGGAGTCATTTTTGATCTATGAATTTGGTTTGGATAAGTTTAAATAAATCTTCTATGATTAAAGTTTTAAACTTAAAAAATGATGACAATAAAACAAGTATGCAAATATACTAAACTTCTTATATTCCTCAATTTAAAAAATCTGAATTATTTTTTCTAATTGCTTTTTCTTTTTCTATAGGAGATATAAAGAATTGCAATTATAGGTAAGGATATTAGATATATCAACCACAAGGTTGTCTCATAATCTATCATTTCGAAATTAATGAGAAGCGAAAGTAAGATAATTTCAATAAAGAACATAAAGAGTA
>JAEOTJ010000102.1 GCA_016839905.1 Promethearchaeota archaeon
AAAATAAAGTCTCATCATAACCTCACGCTTCCAGAAAAAATGAAACTTAGAATTATTGAACCCCTTAAGGATCTGTATAAGGATGAAGTGAGAAAAATAGGGCTTAAATTAGGTTTGGATAAAGAATTAATTGAAAGACACCCATTTCCTGGTCCAGGGTTAGCAGTACGTTGTTTAGGACCTATTGTTAAAGAAAATTTAGATACATTACGAGATGCAGATGCAATATTGATAGAGGAGATCCTTGATGCGGATGTATATAATGATCTTTGGCAAGTTTTTTGCGTTTTTTTACCAGTCAAAACGGTTGGGATAATGGGAGATTTCCGTACATATGAATATTTATGTGCCATCAGAGCCGTAGAATCGCGCGATGCAATGACCGCAAATTTCGCTCATCTCGATTGGAAGCTTTTAGAGAGAATTGGAACACGAATTATCAATGAAGTAAAAGGTTTTAATAGAGTTGTTTATGATATTTCAAACAAACCACCTAGTACAATCGAATATGAATAGAATCTTTACTTAACAGATTTTTCAGAATTTACTAGATCTTTAAAGGGTATTCCTTCTTTAATAACATTTAAAATTAGATGAGTATTTGTACGTTCTACATATTGGGAAGAATTAATTTTTTTAACCATTTCACTTAATTCATTCCTTTTTTTAAATCGTGCAATGATTAAAGCATCATATGTTCCCGTAACATCATAAACCGCGAAGATATTAGGAAAATGAGCAATTTCCTTTTCAACCTCTAACATTTGTCCTTTAGAAATAGTAATTTCGATGAGGGCAATGATTTCATATCCCAGTTTCTCATAATCAAGGCTAATTGTATATTTTTCTATAATCCCTTTGTCCTCCAAGGCTTTTATATGTTTTCCTATTGTAGTAGGGGACCGGTTTAATTGTTCCGCTATAGGTCTTAGTTTTTTTCGAGAATCTTCACTTAATATCATTAAAATATCTAAGTCTAAATCATCCACTTCTTTCATATTTTATTTACCTAATTATATTATTGTATTAATAAATATTTAAATTATTTCCTTTTTGTCCAACTTATTATTCAATTGGATATGATTAGTCCAATTATCAATTATTTTGTCGGAAAAAGAGGTGACCTTGTCCACCCCTTCAGTGGTTTGGTTCCCTTCTGTCCGCATATAACATTCATTCGTGATCGGATCAAAGAGTTTATATTAATTGAGGGATTATTTTGATCATAATATAATTTATAATAAAAAATATAACTTTGTTAAAAAAAAATAAACTGATAAATATGACATCTACTAAAGAAAGTTTAGAGAGTGGTCTTATAAATCCAGATATGGGCTCTATTGAGGCTTCAAAAAGAATACTTGAAACAGAAAAAGTTAAATTTGTTTTATGTGCTTTTACTGATGTTAGAGGTATTTTTCAAAGCTTTAGCTCTCCAGTTCATCATTTTCTAAAAGGAGATCAATATTTTGAAACGGGTATTGGTTTTGATGGTTCTAGCATCAGAGGATTTAGAGAATTGCATACAAGCGATATGATTTATTATCCTGATCCTAAAGCCTTATATGTATTACCCTGGACAGAAGGGATTCAAAAGACAGCCGTACTTATTGGAAACATAAGAGAACCATTCGGAAGTATAGAGGCTGCGGATTGCGATCCAAGAGGATATGTAGCTCAGAGAGCAATAGATAAAGCTACCGAAATGGGTTATGCTCCCTATTTTGGACCAGAAATTGAATTCTTTGTATTCAAATCTATTGATCCAAGTGTATTATCCTATGATATATTTACAAGTCCTAAAGGAGGTGCGGGTGATAGTTGGGGACCTCCCCGTGTAAATCCCGTTTCACCCGAAACCGATGTAGGAGGGTACATATTACGTCCTAAGGAAGCATACTTTAGGAATCCCCCGGAGGATACTACAAATGGATATCGTAACGAGTTAACCTATAATCTCGAAGAGATGGGTTATACAGTTGAAATGCACCATCATGAAGTCTCAACTAAAGGACAAGTTGAATTAAATTATCGATATAGTGATCTATTGGATGTAGCCGATAAAGTACAAATCTATAAGCTAGCTGCAAGAAATATAGCGGCTAAATATGGATGGATCGCAACATTTATGCCAAAACCCATCTATTTAGATAACGCAAGCGGTATGCATGTTCATAATTCGTTGTTTAAGAATGGAGATAACGCATTTTGGGATCCAAGTGACGATTACGCTGAAATAAGCCAAGAATGTCGTTATTACATTGGGGGATTATTAGAACATGCTGAGGCATTAACGGCGATTTGTTGTCCAACGGTTAACTCATATAAGAGATTAGTTCCAGGGTTCGAGGCTCCAATAAATATAATGTATAGCAGAAGAAATAGATCTGCTTTGATTCGTATTCCAATGTACTTAAAAGGTGAGAAATACAAAAACAGACGAAGAATAGAATATAGAGGAGTAGATCCTTCCACAAACTCATATTTTGCTTTCGCAGCAATTCTAACAGCAGGATTGGATGGAATTAAAAATAAAATAGATCCTGGTGACCCCGTTGATAAAGACGTTTATGAGATGACAGTGTCTCAAAAAAAAGCCGCGGGCGTTAAACAACTGCCTACTACATTAAGAGATGCATTAGATGCATTAGAAACTGATTCTATCAGTAAGGAAATCTTAGGATCTCATCTATATGATGCGTTTGTTGAGTATAAAACTAATGAATGGAACCAATATTGCCTTTACGTAACGCCTTGGGAAATAATGAAATATTTGGACTACTAAATTAATTTTTTTTTTTTAAATTTTTTATTATGAAGGGTTAAGAAGAAGTAGGAAAAGAATAGAATGGAAATGATTAGTTATGAATAAAAACAAAAATTACGAGAGAAATGTTATAAAGTTAGGAAATTCAATGGCGATAACATTTCCTCAAGAATGGTTTAGCAAAACTAATCTTAAAGAACATTCAAAAGTTATAGTTTATCCGTTTAATGACGATACGTTAATAATTCATAGTTATGGATACAAAGAAGAGCTATCAGAATTAAATTTAGATATTCGTGAATGGCCTTCGAATTTAATTGAGCAAGTAATTTTGACAGCTTTTAAGTTAAACATTGAAAAATTATATCTTAAATACAATTTTAAGGATAAACAAGATTATTATAATTTAATTAACAAATTGCAAAGAAAGATAATAGGTTTTGATTCTAATTTTTTAAACGGGGATGATAATGAAATCTGTATTCGATTCTTGTTAGATACTTCACAAACAACCTTACCTGAGATAATAGTAGAAATATTTAATATGTTTAAGGAATTCATGGAAACCTTAATAGAGAATAATTTTGATGTAAAAAAATCAATTTTCATTGAAAAATTCGCGCGAAAATATTATTTAGGTATGCGAATTTTATTGGGCACTTTAAATAAATATCCAAATATGGAACAAATGGTTAAAAGGCCTATTATTCGAACATTAGGTGATAGAATTTCAATTTTGTATGCCAAGCAAGTAATGGATTATGCTTATCAATTAATTAAATTCTCAAAAGAAATATTAACAAAATATTCTGATTTGTTGATTGAAATATCTAATTTCTTCTTATTAATTATTAAAGGATATAATGATATCAAACTTGAAACACTCTGGGAGTTTCAAAACAATTTAGACTCGCTAAAAAAAAACTATGTGAAAATTAAATACGATGAAAATCCTGAAGAGATAAACATTTGGAGAATAATAGATAGTTACTTTAATATCCTTGATAATTTAATGGAGTTAACTATTACTAGAGTTATAGAATCTAATAATATAGCAAATTTAAAAAAAATGTGATTAAATTATGACAATGTTAGAAAAAAACGGGAAAATAAACAATAGAATAACAATTGCTTTAGATGATCAGACTAAGACGATTTTAAAAGAATTAAAAGGAAAATTAAATGGTACCTCTCAATCAGAACTCATTAGAAAAGCAATTAAATTCTACCATAAATTCAAGAAAGTATTTGATAAGAGAGAAAATGGAGTTTCCAAAAGGGTAAATACGTATCTTGATTTGTTGGCACATGGAGAGCATATCATTTTAGATGTGGATCATTATTTGTCGTTCTTGAAATTTATTGAGGATTCTCCGAATAGAGAACAATTTACTAAAATAAATAGATCCATCGGTAAAGCTCACGCAGAAGAGTTCTCTCAAGATTTTGACATTCTAACGGTACAGAAAGTGGTTGAACGGCTTGAGGCATGTAATTTCTTTAAGATTGTTAAAGATTCTTCAAGCAGATACACTCTACTTTTAGGATCTGATATCCAGAAAAACTTTATCAAAACATTTTTAGAAGAAGTCTTAGAGGGTATGGGTTTTAACGTAAATATTAAAGAAGGATTTTCGAAACTAAAGATAGTTTTAAAAAATATATCCATATAAAATCTAAATGATAACCTTGGAGTAAATAATGGAAAACCAAAAAAAAACACCTGAAGAGTTTGATGAGTTTAATAGATTTAAAATGTAGCTTAATACAATTTTAAGTGAAAATAAATACCAGGATCGATTATTAAGAGGAAAGATTAAGGAATTTCTAAATCACCTAGGTAAAGAAAATTAATTCAAGTAATTTCACTTTTATACTCTTATGATACTTATATCTGATAATTTAACTCTTAATTTTAAGATTAATTTCTTCTGGAAAGACATATTGAACAATCCTTGATAAAAAAACTGTCGAGTTAACACAATTAATTAATTTTAAAGCTTCAAACGAATAAAGTAATTCACTTAACAAATCGCAACAAGAGTCTTGATGAATCTCAAGGATCTTCATATTTCTATAAATTTTAGCAATAATGTACTCTATAAAATTGATATTTTTCAATTTTTCTAAAGAATTATTTATTTGATAGTAAAAAATCGAATAATATGTTGCCTCAGAAGATATAATTTGGTCTCCTCTATTTTGGAATATTCCTTCAGGAGTTATCCTAATTTCAATCTCTTTCATTAGAGCCTTTATCTTCCATTGATCTATAATTTTATCTAGATTTAGCAGTTTATACATCTTTAAAATTATGATAAGACGTGAAGTTTCTAAATTCCTCAAATAGTTTGATTTAAAAAATTTATCCTCTGCATATGATATCTCCTCAATCTGTTTGGATGATATTGAAAAGTTAAATAGTTCATTTGATTTTAGGAGAAAATATAGCCTTCGCGTTGCTTGAATAAATGGGGCATCAAATTCATCTATTATATTCATGTAAAGATTTTCTAAAAAGTTTTTTACTTTTAATATATCTATATCAATTTTGAATTTCTTGACTAAATATAAAGCACAATAATAGATATCTGGGTTTTTTAAAGTAACTAATGGTATTACCTGTAAATAATTCTCCATATTTTCCTTTATAATAATTTTTATTTGTCTGAAATCAACAGCATCTTGAAGATTAAAAAACTCTAATTGTCTATATAATAAATATAATAACTGAATAGAATATGGTTGATATTCTTCATTTTGAAGTAATAATATTCGCTCTTTGTTTCTATTTAAAAAAGTGATAAAATTTTCTCTAATTAATAAATAATTTTCAAGATTTTTAACATGTCTTGAATCTTTTTTCAAAAGACTTTTCAATTGAGATAATTGAAATAGAAATTCTAATGGTAAGAGATTCTTTGATTTTAAATTAGTTACTAATTCTGAAATATCTTCATTTATTAAATACCTTAAACAGTAATTTAAAAATAGTTCAAGAATTACCGGATGCAAATTAAGATTATAATAATTAAAAAGGTCTATGGGTTGTTCTATTGGACGTTTATTATCTAAATAATTTGAAAAATAATAATTTATATCGGTCTTCTTAAAACCTAATTCTTCTAACAAATCTACTAGCAGGGATATTTTACTTTGAAAATCTTTATTGCAATTTTGTATTAATCTATTTCTAAAATAATTTTTTAGAATTAGATTAGCAGAATCAAGATAATTACAATACATTGAGAGGATTCTGTTTATTCCGAAATTAATCATAAGCTACAATATTAAAAGATAATTAATAGTCTAA
>JAEOTJ010000055.1 GCA_016839905.1 Promethearchaeota archaeon
AGGGTAATGAATGAGCAAATCCATCAAGTGAGCATGTGTTGATAATAGAGGCCAATGAAAGGTATTGGTTTTTCTTGAGTGAGTTAGTGTATCACCTTTTTAGTTATTTTTTCCTTAAAGGATAGTAAACATTCGGTAAATTTAAAAAGGGAGGGAGTGCTATTTTTTTGGTTTTTTATAGATATTTATAAGTTTTTATAGAATTTCAACAAGCAGTTGATATAATATAAACAATTTTTCTCATATTTAAAATAAAAAAAATAGTTTTTTTATACAATAAGGTTATATATTACTTAGTTTAAATCAGAATTAATGAATTATTGAGAAAATATTCATTTTCTTGCGTAAAAAAACAAACTAATAAATAGGAAAAAAAAACATTGAGATTCGAATTTTAAGAGAATAAAATATATAAAAGTGACACAGAAATTAGAGTTTTTGTAGATGTAAATGAGAGGGAACCTAATAAAGTAATAATATGCCAATTAGTGGCCAATCATTTTGCCGTTACAAATGGTGGATCAATAATAGTTTTTAATCCTGAAAATCAAAGATCGAGAACTGCGATTGTTGAGATTTCAGACACAGTTTTAGATTTTGCTTCCATTATTTCGAGAAATATTATTAATGAATTAGAATTTAATGGTATTGAATTATTATTACTTCCAACTACATCTGGAGTCCCACCTATGCCTCAAGAACAACCATACATGCCCCCGCCCGTGCCTCAAGAACAACCATACATGTCCCCGCCCGTGCCTCAAGAACAACCATACATGCGCCCGCCCGTGTTTCAAAAAAAATCGTTCATGCCCCCACCCGTGCCGCAAGAAAAACCAATAATCCCCCCGTCCATGCAAATCCTCTTACCGAAAGAACCACCACAAGCATCATCCACAATAACTCAAGGCTTAAAGACAACAAAACTCAAACCTAAGAAATCAAATATAACATCTCCTAAAGAAGGGAAACATGAGGCAAGGACATCTAAACCCAGAGAATTCTCACCATTACCTACTAGACCTGAAGGATTACATATAAATTCTCCTAAAGCAAAACAACCAAATAAAATACCTTCAAATTCCAAAGAATTCTCACCATTACCTTTTAGTAGCCCTGGAGGATTCCAAACAACGTTACCCAAAACAGAGAAACTACCTATAACATCTTTTAAAGCAGGAGAGCAAAATATAGTACCTTCTAAATCAAGAGAAATGACAGCATTGCCTTCAAAACCTGCAATATTACAATCAGTGGCTCCTAACCTAAATAAAATAAAGGATTTGCCTTCAAAATCTCAAGAATCACAGACAGCTCAAAAAACTATGGAACCAACACAAATTCCTCTTGGACTTAAAGAAAAGTATGAGGGTCTTATTGAACTTGAAAAAAAACTAGAAAAACTTCCTGAAATTGAACTCGAAAAATCCTCTCTTTCTTTAAAACCTCCCAATCATAAAATTGATCCAAAAGCCCAACAGCAACTCCAGCAGTTAAAAAATGATATTACTGAAATTAATCGAACAAGTGAAAAAATCGAAAATGAGCTCTTAAACGAGAAAATGTCATCTATTGAATATTGGAAAAAAAAAAAGGAATTAGATGAAATTATGGAATCTTCTATTAAAAAATTGAAAAGATTCCAAAAGCAATATAATTTAAAATGATTTTTTTAATCTTAATTTTATTATATAAAATTAAATGGATAGCTATTAAATAATTTTATTTGAAATCTATTCTTCTAATCATTAAATCTCAAAAAAATTAAGAAAATTCTTTAATTTTCATGCTAGAATTTAACGATAAGGCTCTCGTGATATTTAGTGGTGGGCAAGATTCAACTACGTGCCTTGTATGGGCATTAAAGAAATTTAAAAATGTTTCTGCAATTACTTTTAATTATAAGCAGAGGCATCAAATAGAGATTGAATGTGCTAAGAAAATAATACATTACATTAATAGTAATAATGATTTCAAAAAGAATTTTTTATGGGGTATCGCTCCAGTTGATCATGAGGTAATAGATATATCTTTTCTCTCAGATATGCTGAAAACAGCAATGATCCAAGATTTAGAAATTAAATATGATGAAAAAACAGGCCTTCCAACAACTTTTGTTCCTGGTAGAAATATTCTATTCTTAACAATCGCTGCCACTCACGCATATCAGCAAGAAATAAGACACCTTGTAGCGGGAGTCTGCCAAACAGACTATTCAGGATATCCTGATTGTAGGGATGCCACGATAAAATCTCTACAAGCTACATTAAAATTAGGAATGGATACTGATATAATAATCCATACTCCCTTAATGTGGAAAACCAAAGCAGAAACAATTAAAATAATGCAAAAATTAGGAGGTATTGAATTATATCAATTCACTCATACTTGTTATAAAGGTGAACGTCCTGCTTGTGGAGAATGTTTTGCATGCAAATTAAGATTAAAAGGATTTGAAAAGGTGGGAGTAAAAGATCCACTAGAATATAAAAAATGATTTAATTTTTTATTTTTCATAAGAAGCAATAGAACTCTTTGTTTCTCCAACTTTAACCAGCATTTTTTTATCTTTATAAAATTTCTTTAATTTATCGTGAATAAATTTCGCTAAAAGCTCGCTTGTGGTTGCTGGTAAAGGAAGAAGACAAACATCTGAGCGTGGAAAAACATATTTTTTGGTTGGTAATTGTATTTCTATAGAATCATCTAGTTCTGTTATTTTTATATCTTTAGATTCTGTAGGAATTAATATATAATGATCTAATGGTTCGACAATTTCTTTTAATCTTTCATTAAGTTCCATGAAATCCACCACGAAATACTTATCATCTAAATCATCACTGATTTCCACGGAAACATAATAATTATGCCCGTGTAGTCTTGAACATTTGAAATGCTCCTTTAAAAAATGGCATGCGCTAAATTTTACTTTAGAATCATTAACAATAACCTTAAAACCCATTATTAATCCACTTTTTTTTATTATCTTGACTTATAATATTCATAATAAGTTTAAAAATTTATGTGCTTGAATTGATAAAGATATGCTTCCTGGAGGTAAGAACTCCGCCGCTGTGTAAAAAATTTCATTTAAATGTGTTGTTGAGATTAAAAATTTATTTTTCAATTTATTGGTCTCAAGAAATACAGGTTGTATGGCCAATCCAACTACATCCCCATCAATATATTTGATCTTAGAAAGCTCCTCACATATCCAATGAATATCATCTATTTTTGTTTGCGAAGTTACTACTATTTTTGGAAAAGTATTTACTCCATAAGAAATCATATTTTTAATGAATTTTAACTCCATTTGGGCTAAATTCTTCCAATTACCAAGATGAGTTGCATTAGAGCTTCGATCTTTGATATCACAACAACAATATTCAAAGAATTTTCCAAGTTCTTGGAATTGTTCTTCCATTAATACCATTGTTCCATTTGTTTCTAAATAAAGTGGATAATTATCTATTACTTCTTTCAATGCATCTGCAAAACTTAATAGAAAATTTAATTGATATAATGGTTCGCCTCCTGTGAAACTTATAGAGTGTAGATCTTTAGTTACTAATGATTTAACTAAAGGAATAATCTTATTAATCTCAATAGGATTTTCCATCCGATTGAACTTCTGAGAGCCAGGGATTTCTTCATATCTTAAATCTGGTAATTTAAGATTTTGCGAATCAATAGAATCACACCAAATGCATCCTGTTGAATCCATTTCCCCTTCAGCTAAATTACATCCTGCAAACCGAATGAAAATTTGACGCTTACCGAAGCAGCTTCCTCTAACAGTACCACCTTCTCCTTGAATAGATGTGAATAGTTCCGAAATAAATCCCTTATTTTTTTCTTTAACCTTAATAAACCTCAGTTATTATCATAAAATTTTATTAATTTTTCAATATCAATAGGTCCATTGATGTTTATGAATGTAATTAATTTTTCATCCAAAGCTTGAATGGAATCTTCTATTGAAATGTAATTAATCTTCCAATTTTTATTTAAGATATTTGTTAATTTATATGATTTATTTTTTAAATTTTTTTTACATTCTATAAATGCCTCTTTTACGGGATAAATCGCAAATAATGGTTCTAAAAATCCATTATTCCATTTTGGAATACAACAATCATTATCTTCAGATTTACTTAACAGTAAATCAATAATTTCAATCTTAATTAAGGGTATGTCACAGGAGAATATAAACGCTTTTTCATATTCTAATCTTTCCAGTTCTTTTAACCCTGAATATATGCCGATCATTGGAGAATATAAGCTCTCATCATCAATTAATTCTTTATCATCTATAATGAAAGCCATTATTTTCTCTATATCAATTTTATCTATATAAGCTTGGACTTGTTGATGAGAACGCGCGACTAAAAATATGTTTCTATTAAAACTTGAAAGCGTTTCGAGCTGATATGATATGAGAGGTTTTTCTTTAAATTTAAAAAGACCTTTATCACTACCAAAACGGGCACTTTTTCCTCCAATTAATATTATAAAGGCAAGCTTTTCCTTACTTGAGTTTTCTTTTGACAATTTTTATGCAAGTAATTAATATTTTTTATTATTTATTAATTGTAGTTTTCCCTAAAAAAAGAGCAGGCCTTTAAGAAATCTAGTAATCATTCTGCACCATCCCAGCAATAGGTGCATAGTTTTTCTTTTGGTAGCCCAATAGCTTTAACCAAGTCTTCAAGTCTCTGGTATTTTAAAGTCGTTAAAAGCAAACTTTTACATATAACATCAACCATGGCTTTATAATTGTCAGAATCTGGATCAGTATACTCGGCAGGATCGATGTCTTCCCTTCCCGTTAGTTCTTTTATAGCCCATTTTCCCGCCAAATCTAACTCAGAACGAGACCGGGAGAAATTAAGGAATTTACACCCATAAACAAGTGGTGGGCATGCAGGTCTCATGTGTACCTCCTTAGCACCAGAATCAAATAACCTTTTAATTGCTTTTCTAAGTTGTGTTCCTCTCACGATTGAATCTTCACAGAAGAGTAGGCGTTCATCCTTAATGAGTTCTTCAATTGGGATGAGTTTCATTTTAGCAACTTGGTCCCTAATAGATTGAACTTGAGGCATGAAGCTACGAGGCCAAGTCGGTGTATATTTTACAAATGGTCGTTTATAAGGAATTTTTGCTTCATTAGCATAACCTACTCCATGGGCTGTTCCAGAATCGGGGATACCTGCCACAAGGTCAACTTCAACATCATCATTCTTTGCCAAGTAAGAACCGCATTTATAGCGAACAGCTTCTACGTTAATGTCCTCGTAATTAGACGCAGGATAGCCATAATATACCCATAGGAAAGCACAAATTTGCATTTTGTTGCCAGGCGCAATTTTCTGTTCGATACCTTTTTTACTCATTAGAATTATTTCACCAGGTCCAAGGTATTTTGTTATTTTATATCCAAGGTTCGGAAAAGCACAAGTTTCCGATGATATTGCATATGATCCGAGTTTTTCACCAATTATAAGAGGTGTTCTTCCGAATTTATCTCGCGCCGCATAGATCCCATTGTCTGTTAATAATAATAGGGTACATGAACCATCTATCACATCTTGGGTTTTCTGAATTCCTTCTTCAAAAGTAGCACCTTGGCTAATTAATGTTGCTACTATTTCCGTGGGGTTGAATTCTCCTCCATGCATTGCGGAGTAATGTGATCCGTTCTTTAACGCGTCTTTTGCTAATTTCTCTAAATTATTTATTTTCCCAACTGTAGCAATGGCAAATGTGCCTAAATGTGAGCTGATTATTAAGGGTTGATTATCATAATCACTGATCACTCCGATACCTTTATTTCCATGCATTTTCTTGATGGCTCTCTCGGATTTAGACCTGAATTGAGTTGTCGTAATATCCTTGATGAACCTTTGTATCCCCCCGGAGTTCTTCACAGCTAAGCCTCCTCTTATGGTTCCTAAATGAGAATGATAATCCGTCCCGTAAAAAAGATCCTCTACACAATCCGTATTAGAAAATACTGCGAAAAGCCCACCCATTAAACATTCACTATAAATTTAATTAGTATAAATATATTTAGGTTTAAATTTAAATAGTTATTCCTTTATGAAATATAGGATTATTTCCTTTTAAAATGAAATTATTAATCTAATATGTGCGAGTCATTCAAACCAATATAACTTATATATATTTCTTCTTATTTGTAAATAAAATTGAATAATTCTGAAGGATATAAGAAGAAAAAAAAGTAAAAAAATGATGATTCAATTGAAATAAAAGAAATAAAAATAGTTTAACTATTTTTTATGTCATTTCTGCCTTCTTTTTTAGATTTTAGAAATATTACGATTCCCATTACCCCTCCTACACCAATAATAATTCCTAATATCATTAAGATGAGGAAATCATTAGAAGGTGGTTTTGCGGAGTCATCCTTAGTTTTTTTTATGCTGAGATCTGTAAAGGATAAATGTCCACTAGAGTCGTTAGCATAAATTCTAATTGTAAGAGACTCTCCAATATCTAACCCGCTCCAAATCCCCGCATCTACTTGAAAAGTACCGCTACCAGCGAGAGAATAATTAACTGGATATCCAATATATGTGTACCAAGTAGCATTTACATCATAATAATCGTAAAAACTCACATCAATTATTGGAGCATTTTCAGTTTGATAATTATTTTCTGGAGAATTAATGGTAATGCTTGGACCTATATCATCACCATCATCACAGAAGGGTAAATAATCCATTGCATTTCCAGTGCCAGCTATATTGTAAGGAATAAGGATATCTGGACGACCATCATCATTAGCATCTGTTGTATTGTCCCAGTAATTTCCAATAATGAAATTATTCCAGTCATTATTTGAGCAATCATCGAGAGCATGTAAATTATTCAATTGGAAAGTATTGTTATATATTAGATTTAAATTTGATTCGAATATTGTTGAATTTTCAATCGCAATACCAATATCATTATTAATTAATTGATTTTCCCAGACTATGGTATTATTGCAACCATTATCAATACTTATTCCAATGCTCTTTCCATCTTTAACAACATTATTGGAAACATTACAATTATAGCATAAATTGTTAATCCTAATTCCATCATTACTCGTATTAGTGATGTTATTGTAGCTAATCACGTTATTTGAACTACTAGAACTAAGAATTATCCCATAACCCGGCGTAGTATTATTAATTTCATTAGAGAGAATTCGATTATTTGTACAATATGAATATATATTCATTGCAGTAACCGTATCATAAATATCATTATGAGTGATATTATTAGAATCTGAATAAGAATTACAATCGATACCAAAACGGGAATTTCTGATATAATTATATGCTATTTCATTGTTATCACTCGAATATAAATAAATCCCAGCCCCAAATTCATTATTATTCGTTAAATTGCATTCAGATATAATTATATTTGATGAATAAAATAAATATATAGCAATAGCACCAATTGTAATGTTTATTTTTGTTATATTTGAATAAACACAATTTGCTAAGATAATTTGGGCAGCGTTTGTAAAATTGCTCTGATTCAAGTTATTCTCATCTTTATAATAATAAACTATCTTTCCATTAAGAGTGTTGGTTATGTCTATATTATGTGTATTCACTTCGGGAAGCATATTTCCCCGGAGGTATAATCCACTATTAAGCATTTTATTCCCTGTTATATTTATCTCTTGGGCATCAAGAATCCCAATATCCCTTCTAGTTGCATTTATTGTGTTATTGATTATTGTAGAATTAACAGTCTCATCCAATTGAATCCCATAGTGAGTTATTGTATGGATAATATTATCTTCAATCGTTAAATTATCACAATCTTCAAACATAAATCCATACCGAGAATCATAACCCGTGTTATTAAAGATTGTCCCGTTATTAACATCATCAAGTCGCATAAGATCACCATTTCCTGTATCTGCATTGTAGAGTGTGCAGTTCCTTATGATAAAATACGCACTGGAATGTTCAATTCGGATACAAAAACCTCCATCATTAGCATTTATCGTGACATTCTCTATAATATAGGGATTCCCCCATGAACCATTCCCTTTTAGCCAATCATAACCTTCAAAATTAGTCCAGTTATTGTTTACATGGATGAAGGTAAAGTTTGTCCAGTAATCCGCGTTAATTGGATTATTAATTACAGATACAGGATTTTCATCAAGATTTTGATTAAAATTATTTGTAAGGAGTGGGAAGATACCAAATGTTACCGATAAGTAGCTTAATGTTAGCATGATAAGTATTTTTTTTTTAACTTTCATTTTTAAAACCATAATTTTTTAAGTATACTTAGACAGTAATGGATATTAAAAAAAGATTTCTGGATTAAAGACCTAAAAAAGAAATTATTTTTTACAAAATTGGATAAAGTTTTCATACATCTTAATTCCATATTTACTTGATTTTTCGGGATGAAACTGAGTAGCGATTATATTATCCTTATAGACTATGGAACTAAAGGTTATATCGCCATATTGAGTTATCCCTAATATATTTGCATTATCTTTAGGCACACTGTAAAAACTATGGACAAAATAAAAATATGAATCATTTGGTACGTCTTGAACTAAGAAGTGATCGCTATTTTGAAAACTTACACTATTCCATCCTATTTGAGGGATTTTATCGACTTTATTTATATCAAACGGAATTACATCTCCCTTAATCAAATTCAAACCCTTATGTTCTCCCATTTCAGAACTTTTTGAGAAGAGCAATTGCTGACCTAAACAAATTCCAAATAATGGTTTTCCATCTTTTACGACTTGATGTATAATCGGGATTAGATTTTTTTCATCCAAATGCTTCATAGCATCGCCAAAAGCACCTACACCAGGAAGAATTACCCCATCGGAGTCCAAAATTATTTTAGGATCTGAAGTTATTACGCTATCAACTTTTAAATATTGTAAAAGCTTTTTTATACTCTTAAGGTTCCCCATTTCATAATCAATAATTGATATTTTTAAGGACATAAACTATAACCTCATTGGAATTCCCTGTTTTTGGCATATTTCCTTTACTACTTTAATTGGGTATTCATTGTAATGAAAAATAGAGGCTGCTAATGCGGCATCAGCTTTTCCAATCTTGAAAGCATCAACCATATGTTGAGGATTCCCCGCACCACCAGAAGCAATTATAGGAACGTCCAAACGTTCACTAAAAGTCCTGGTTAAATCTAAATCAAATCCATTTTTTACTCCATCACAGTCCATTGATGTAAGTAGAATCTCCCCGCTTCCTAATTTAGTTGCTTTTTCACCCCATAATATAGCATCATTTCCGGTAGGAGTCCTACCACCGTGTATATAGACCTCCCACCAACAATAACCTTCTTCAGTTTTTATAATTACCTTATCTTTTATATCAATAGAACTTTCAACATATACTCTTTTAGCATCTATAGCTGTTACAATGCATTGAGAGCCAAATATTTTTGCGCCCTGAGCTATCAAATCAGGATTTTTTACAGCAGCTGTATTTAACGAAACTTTATCTGCACCAGCCCGGAGGATTTCCTTTATATCTTCTACAGCCCTTAGGCCTCCTCCTACTGTAAAAGGGATAAAAACTTGCTCTCCAGTTCTTTCTACTAAATCAATAAGTATTTTTCTTTTATCTGAGGATGCTGTTATATCTAAAAAAACTAACTCATCAGCTCCTTGCTCGTCATAAAAGGCACCTAATTCAACTGCATCTCCGGCATCCTTCAAATTAATAAATCTCGTACCTTTCACAACCCGACCTTCAGTAACATCGAGACAAGGAATTATACGTTTAGTGAGAGGCATTTTCTATATCTTAAATTATAGGTTTAAATAAAAATATATCCCAAAATATTTTAGATTTTCTCTAATTAATTAAATGTTTAACATTTTAGAATAAAATAATATATTTGTTAAACTAATATAACTAAATTAGCATTATAAAAAATATTCAAATCTTATCTTATTCTATTTTAAAATGA
The DNA here is from genome assembly GCA_016839905.1 of Promethearchaeota archaeon. Next base: position 10,009 of record JAEOTJ010000055.1, read on the forward strand.
CCTAAATTTGCATATTTAATAATTCCTTAAGAATGATGAGCTAAATGATTCCAATATAAATTAGGTTAGAATAAAAATTTATTTTACTTCTTAAAATAATTAAAAATTTAATTCTCTATAGGCTTCTATTTTTTAATTACAAAATTATTTAAAGAAAAATTTCTATTTTAGCATTATGTCTACTAATGATATTGATGATGAATCATATATTTTTCAAAGAAAACCAAAAAAATTGGATACTGATAGTGCGGCTGATAAATTCGATGTTATGATGCCTAAAAAAAATATGATCATTATTCTAGCTATATTTATTGGTCTCTTCATTGCTCAATTCTATTATTTCACCGGATACTATTATAAGGTAATGTTTCCAGACGAACCTTATGATATTGGGTGGTTTTATTGGTGGGCACCCTTGGTTTTTCTCGGAATTTCGGTTATTATTATCATTGCTTGGGGTAATATTGGATCTCGATTTGCTTCTAAAAGTATTTTAAAATATTTAAAAAAGACGACAAAGGAAGGGAAACTAAAGCCAGCAGAGATTATTTTGGGGTACCCCCTCAGGACTAAGGATATCTATTATCTTGAAGCATTTCCTGATGATTTAGATCTTGGGAGTTCTGTTTCTGATATAAAAGTGCTTGTTAAGAGAGTTCTTGAAGTAATGTTCCTTTCTATGGGTATGAGCGTGGTGATTGCTCAAATCGCCACTCCTTATATTTGGGAAAAAGTGTATGCTTATGATAAAGATATGTATATTAATGTCGTGGAATTAACTATTGATTTAATGCTATATTTAGGGCCATTTACTTTACTTATCCTTATGCTTGTAATGCCAGTATTCTGGATAGCAGAGGATGTTCAAGCATATCGAATTACTCCTGCCCAAGACTCCGTTCGTCTAGGTCTATTTATGAGAAGTGGATTACTAAACAAAATTCTCTCCTTTTTTGGATTAGTTTTAGTATTTAATTTGGCTCAAGAATTTGCCACTGCTCTTGTAGGCGGAGATGCAGGAGCTTCAACTTCAGAACTAATGAGTTCACCAGATATGGCAATAGCAATATATTCTAATACTTTTATCTGGTTTGTGCTAATCATTGCGATGAGCTCGGCAATTCCTTTCATAGTTACTTTGATCTATTTGGGCTACTATCACGAGCGATGGGTTAATAACGTGCGAATTCAATCTAGTGAATTTATGCAAGTTGGCACTTTGGAAGTTAGAAAACCTGATAAAAGTATTTTAAATTATATGAACAAACCAGAGATGGTGGATGAGACTGGTGGCTTCTTTAGGACTCAAAATGGTAAAATAATACTTCTTGTATTGATTATACTTGCAGCAATATTATGTATTTATCTTGCATTTATTTTGGGTTTCGAGGAAGCTTTATTAAGTTAAATTAATGGGTATCTCTTATTTTTTTTATTTTTTTATTTTAGTCGTCGGAAGGAAAATAATATTCTATTTTTTTTTCTTATATTGCATTTATCTTTTACAAAGGCAAAGAATTTCTCATTATCAATTCTCCTTTTTAGTAATAACTTCTTAACTAAGTTATTATATCTCTTAATAATCTAAATTTATATATATTCTTCCCGCTTTTTGTAGAAAAAATTAGTATGGAATAAGCCCTATAATTAAAATTATAAATCTAAATCATAAATTCATAGAAATACCATTCTTCGCACAATATTCTTTTACTTCTTTAATGTTGATCTCTCGAAAATGAAAAATTGAGGCCGCAAGTGCCGCTGCTGCCTTACCTATAGTAAATGCTTCTAGGATATGGTGAACAGTTCCCGCACCTCCAGATGCTGTTATTGGTAGTCCAGTCGCCTCTGCGATACCTCTGGTCATCTCTAAATCATATCCATCTTTCGTTCCATCATAGGTTTTTGAAGTTGGGAGAATCTCACCAACTCCAAGTTCTTTAACCTTTTTAGCCCATTGGATTGCATCCATTCCAGTTGATTTTGATCCACTGTGTGTCATAACATCAAACCAACAGAACTTATCCTCGACCCTAAAAAGTGTTTTGTCAGGGACCTCTTCTTCAGAATTAACATATACGCGATTGCCATCAATTGCACATACTAATCTTTCAGGACCAAATTCTTTAGAGATTTCTGCTAATAAATCTGGGATCCTTACAGCCGCACTATTTAAAGAGACTTTATCAGCCCCCGCTTCTAAAATTGATTTGGCATCTTCCATTGAGGCAATCCCTCCTCCTACGGCAAAAGGTATTGAGATTCCATCTGCAACCTTCTTCACTAAATCAACAACAGTTTTTCTCTTTTCAACAGTAGCGGTAATATCTAAAAAGACTAACTCATCAGCTCCCTCTTCCTCATAATATTTACCAAATTCTACGGGATCTCCCGCATCTCTTAAATTAACAAATTGAATTCCTTTGACAACACGCCCATCTTTTACATCTAAACAAGGTACTATTTTTTTAAAATCTGACATTTTTTTCACGACTTAACTATTAATATTAATTAAGAAAATAGCATTCAATAAATAAATTGTATTATTTTTCTGATATTACTTTACTTCTGTTATAAAAATATTAGTAAGAAAAAGAAGTGAAAAAAAGTTATAGTTCAATTTCTCTTTCACAAGACCAGCAATTCTCGCCTTTCTCTTTTATAGCTTTCGCACATTTCATGCAATAATTAGTTTTACATTTAGGACATATGTAACTTGCTCCGATGACAGGTCCTTTATGAACCACACATATAATTTCTTTTTCCATTACACCTACTTCTTCTTCTGTTTTTTTCAATTCCGCAATTTCTGTTGCTGTTAATGGTTTGCCTATATCTGTTTTACTTGCTTCTTTCTTCCCTTTTTCCACCTTTTTCGGCACCACGGGTCCTTGTGGAGCTGCTGGTTTTCCTCCTTTAGCTATTAAAGCTTTTCTTTTTTTAGTCGCTCGAATTGAAAGATCCTGCTTTTCAAGAGTTTGTTGAGCGCCTCTTTTTTTTACTATAAAAAGGCCTCCGACAGAAACGCTTAAGACACTACCAATTATTATAATGATAATTATTAAGAAGAAGTCATCTTCACCTATATCACTACTACCATCACCACCATTTCCCTCAGATTCAACACTAATTTTAATGATTATTGAACAATTATTATTAAATGGGTCAAAGACTCTTATCTCTAGCCAATATATTCCTACTTGGAGCAGCCTTTTATTGGTTATGATTCCATTATCATCTATATAAAAGTTTTCCGTATCATTTATCCAATAATGATCGATTCTGGAGAGATCAGACGCATATATAGCATAACTGAAAGCCACTCCATATTTGATCATTTGGTCTGTGGGAATAACATCCCATTTAGGTGCTGCTTGAGCTTCCACTGTTATATTAATTAATATTGAGCAGTTGTTATTATATGGGTCACAGCCTCTAATTTCTATCGAATATTCTCCTACTACCAGAGAAGTGGTATTTCTCATCATTCCATTTCCATCTATTTGAAAGTCTCCCGTGTTGTTAATCCAATAATGATCTATTCCGGAAAGATCGGATGCATTGACATCATAAGAAAAGGAAGCTCCAAATTCAATGATTTGGTATAGGGGAACTTCATCCCAAGTAGCATTTATTGTGTCTTCTACTGTAATGTTAATGACAGCAGAGCAGTTGTTATTATAAGGGTCACAGCCTCTAATTTCTATCCAATATACTTTCACGATAAGAGATGATATATTAGTGATCACTCCATTAATATCTACAGTGAAATTGACCGTGTCGTTTATCCAATATTGATCAATACTAGATAGATCCGAGGCATTTACATCATAAGAAAAAGAATCTCCAAATTCAATGATTTGACCTTCTGGGTCTTCAATCCAAGTAGCGAGTGTCGTATCTTCTACTGTTATATTAATTATTGCTGAGCAGTTGTTATTATAAGGATCGCATCCTCTAATTTCTATCCAATATATTCTAACGATAAGAGATGATACATTAGTGATCAATCCATTAATATCTACAGTGAAATTGACCGTGTCGTTAATCCAATAATGATCAATACCAGATAGATCCGAGGCATTTACATCATAAGAAAAAGAATCTCCAAATTCAATTGTTTGGCCTTCTGGGTCTTCAATCCAAGTAGCGGGTGTCGTATCTTCTACCGTAATGTTAATGACAGCAGAGCAGTTGTTATTAAATGGATCATATGCCCTAATTTCTATCCAATATACTTTCACGATAAGAGTTGATATATTTGTGATTAACCCATTAATATCTACAGTGAAGTTGATGGTGTCATTTAACCAATAATAATCGATTCCCGAAAAATCAGAAGCATTTACATCATAAGAAAAGGAATCTCCAAATTCGACTGTTTGGTCTGCTGGGTCTTCATCCCATATAGGTGTTGTAGGATCTAACACAGTTATATTAATTATTGCCGAATCGTTATTATTATAGGGGTCACATGCTCTAATCTCTAGCCAATATACTCCTGCAGAAAGAGATGTAGCATTGGTTATGACTCCATCACCATTTACGCTAAAATTACCCGTGTCATTAACCCAATAGAGTCCAATTCCAGATAGATCTGACGCATTCACATCATAAGAAAAGGAATCCTTAAATTCGATGGTTTGGTCTGTTGGGTCTTCATCCCATGTAGCGGGTGTCGTATCTTCTACTGTAATGTTAATTATTTCTGATTTGTTATTATTATAGGGATCATATGCCCTAATCTCTACCCAATAGACTCTTACGATAAGAGTTGATATATTAGTGATTAACCCATTAATATCTACAGTGAAGTTGACGGTGTCGTTAACCCAATAGTAATCGATTCCCGAAAAATCAGAGGCATTTACATCATAAGAAAAAGAATCTCCAAATTCAATGATTTGGTCTGTTGGGGCTTCATCCCAGGTAGGGGGTGTAGAAGGTAGTATAGTTGTATTAATTATTGCTGATTCATTATTATTATAAGGGTCACAAGCCCTAATCTCTAGCCAATATACTCCTGCAGAAAGGGATGTAGCATTGGTTATGACTCCATCACCGTTTACGCTAAAATTACCCGTGTCATTAACCCAATAGAGTCCAATTCCAGATAGATCTGAAGCATTCACATCATAATTTAAAGATGCTCCAAATTCAATAGTTTGGTCTGCTGGGACCTCATTCCAAGTGGGTGCTATAGTATCCTCTACGGTTATGTTAATTATTGCCGAGCAATTGTTATTATAGGGGTCACATGCTCTAATCTCTAAGCTATATACTCCTACTGCCAAATAAGTGGCATTAGTGATTTCACCATTAATATCTACAGTGAAGTTGACAGTATCGTTAACCCAATAATGATCAATTCCCGAAGTATCGGACGCGTTCACGTCATAAGAAAAGGAATCTCCAAATTCAATGGTATGATTTGTTGGTGACTCATCCCACGTTGGTGGGCTTGCGACATCTAATGCTTGTGCATAGATATCTCGATTAGCTCCACGGTTATCACCCCAAACTACACATGCACTAGCCACGCCATCATACTTGATCTTTGGATCATTTTGATCTCCAGTAGCATCACATATTACTGTACCGTTTGCATCCCAAGTATTGGTTCCTTCTACTATCAACTGACCATAAATATCATTATTCCCTGCTCTACTATCGCTCCATACTACAACCACGCCCTCATTAGTTGAACATATATCAAAATAAAAATTTGAGCTATAATAACCTTGATGACCTGTATAAGTGCACACTGGAAGCCCATTAGTAGTCCATTGAGGGTCTCCTGTGGAGTTAAGTTTTTGAATGTATATATCATAATTATCTCCCGTAGATCGATTATCAACCCAAGCAATATATGCATTTCTATTTCCATCTGAACAAACCCTAGGAGCTCGTTGTTGGTTGGCTAAATTACATACCAAGGTTCCATTATCAGTCCATTGTGTATTACCTGTACTGTTGATATATTGAGCATAAATTCCACCATCTCCATTATTATCTTCCCATGCAATAAATGCCCCATCGTTTCCATCCGAACAAATTCTAGGATATAGTTGATCATTAGAACTAGTGCATATTTTTTCGCCATTGGAAGTCCATGGGACCCCACCGCTAGAAGTAACTCGTCCGGCATAAATATCATAGTTGGATCCAGATCTATAATCCTCCCAAGTTACAATAGCACCACCACTCCCATCAGTACAGAGTTTAGGTTTATGTTGAAGACCACTGGCACTACAGAGAGTTGTTTCTGCATCGTTTGATGTACCTGTCATTCGTGACACCATAATGTTATTCTCATATCTTATTGTAACGATGGAATGACCATTCACGCCGTTATGTATTATGTCGGGATAATAATCAAGGGTTGATGAAGAATATAACTGCATATATCCCTGAACTGCATCACCATAACTATTGCTACCACTTTGACTTATCCTTTTTGTATAAACTTTATAACCACTCCCCCGGTCGTCAAACCACGCCATAAGCATGGTCGAGGATCCTGCAGCCATCGCCAATTTTCTTTGAGGATCTGATCCGTCACCAATGCTCCATTGTCCTCCTACTTTAGCTCCATCTGCATCGTAGCGTGAACCCCATATACCATCTGAACCTCTTACCCAACCAAAGAACCAACCCCCAGCTCCATCCACGCAAACATCATGATCATTATCCGCGGAAGTAGTTGTTCCTACCATTACACCATTGTCTGTCCACATCGTGGGAGAGGAGCTTTTAAGAATGATTGGTATTACATTATCATCACTTACAGAATCTTGTTCTATTTCATTGAATTTGCTATTAGAATAAGAATCATGATTATTTATGGGGAGAAAAGCTATTGAATTAATTGTAAATAATCCAATTAAAAAAAATAAAAAGATTTGAATTTGTTTTTTTTGTTTAGACATCTTAATATCCTCAATCCTACTTAAAAAGATAATATACATTAAAGTATATGTATAAAGAAAAAATATGCAATTCTATAATTTAAATCTTTCCCTTGAATTAATTATATCTAAGGTTTCTTTAAGTGCTTAAATAATCCTCCTATTAATTGTCCGGTGCTAATTCCAACATCTCCATGTGGGATTAAATCATGCTCTAAAAATTCAAAACCTTCTTCAATTACATTCTCTTTTATAGTTTTTGAAAAAGAATAATTATAGGCAACACCTCCATTTAGCCCTATCTTATTAATCCCCCTCAATTCTGATTCCTAGGATTTTCCAACATTGAAATAATTACTCAAAAAAATTTAATTGCAATCAAAGGTAAAAACAAATATTAAATTTACTATTATTGAAAGAAAAAAAATGACAGAAAAAGTAAATTATGGAAATTGGGTTCCAAGAAATCTATTATACTCCTTTATTGGTCTAATTCTCATTATATTTATCCCATCCCTCTTTATTGCTATATTATTCATAAAGATAATTTTGTGGATATTTACTTTGTTTTTTTCCCTTGGTTTTTTATATTTAGCTTATTTATATTATCAATTTTCTAAAAACAACAAGGAGATACAATTTAGAATATGGAATCTAATCATAGATAAACTGAATTGGAATGGAGAAGGGAAAATACTGGATATAGGAACAGGTTCTGGCGGGCTTGCTATACAATTAGCAAAAAAATATCCAAAATCAGAGATAATAGGAATAGACCACTGGGGCAAAGGATGGAATTATTCCAAAAAGATGTGTGAAAATAACGCAGAGATTGAAGGTGTAATAGATTATGTGAATTTTCAAAGAGCCAGCGCTTCAAAAATACCATTTAATGATGATTCTTTTGATGGTATAGTAAGTAATTTTGTTTATCATGAAGTAAGAGATGTAAAAGATAAAAAAATCGCTATTAAGGAATCCATTAGAGTTTTGAAAAAGGGAGGATTCTTTTCTCTCCAAGATAATTTTAAAAATATTAAAAAATTCGGTAGTACAGAAAATCTCATTAACCAAATTAAACAATGGGGTGTTCAAGAGATTATATTTCTGAATACTCTTGATGAAATTAATATACCTAAAGGATTAAGAAATGAATTTAAAAAATCAGGATTAATATTCGGAAAGAAATAGTAATTAATTGGACAACTAACAACTCATATTAATCAAAACATATTTTTTGTATTAAATAAATTATATTATCAATGACACCAGAAAAAGGATGTGGCATAGGCGCTGAATACCCACACTCACATCTTATACAGCTAATATTAATATTTGTTTTTGCACTTGCTTGGATCATTGATGGACTCTTTTTACACTTTTCAATTAATTTTGGTATCCTTATTCTTGATATTTTTAGGCTAATACTTTTCGTTTCAACCTTTACCATAGCATACTGGTTAATAAAGAAATCCGGATTCATAATATCAGATGAAATAATTGAAAATGGAAAATTAGTTAGAATTGGAATCTATGCTCATATTCGAAACCCTATGTATTTAGGTATTATGCTCATTTATTTGGCCTTCTTATTTCTAACCCTTTCGCTTTTCTGTCTTATTGTATGGATTATAATTGTCATCATTCAAGATATTATGATTAATTATGAAGAAAAGGAACTTCAGAATATTTTTGGTTCGGACTTTATAGAATATAAAAAAAAGGTTCGGAAGTGGATCCCGTAACTTAAGATATAGGTAATCTTTAGACATTATTCATTATAGAAATAATGATTAAAAAGATATTATTTAATTTTCTTTAATTATTTAGGTAATTAAATAAGCCACCAATTAATTGTCCGGTACTTATACCAGCATCTCCAGGTGCAACCAGATTATGTTCTAAAAATTCAAACCCTTCTTGAATTATATCTTGTTTTATTGTGTTTGAAAAAGAAAAATTATAGGCAACACCACCAGTCAAACCAATTTTATTAACACCTCGTAATTCAGCGGCCTTTTTAGCGATTTCTGCAAAACCTAAGGATAAGACCTTCTGAAATTTCGCAGCTATATCTTGTGGTTTATTATTTGGATCTTTACGTAGATCTATGATATCTAAAATTAATTTTGAAGTATTAAGAATATCAATCTTATTCTTAGTGAGAATTTCAATCTCAAGATTTATGTTCTTAGAATTTCCTTTCATGGCTAAAGCTTCAAGTCTCATTGCGGGCTCGCCTCTATACGTCTTCAAGTTGCACACTCCTAATATATAAGACACCGCATCAAAAATTCGACCTGTTGAACTTGTCAAGGGAATGGTTTCGCTTGGAAAATGACCCTCCGCACGTTCAAATTGAGAGATTATTGTTTTTAATTCAGTATTACCATATTCTAAGTCTTTAGCTAATTCTAATCTCTTAATTATCTTTATAGAATCAGAGTTTCCAAGCGAATTCAATATAACGGATGCCACCATACGAGCAGGATATTTAACACATCGATCTCCTCCAATCATAGGTTGATATTTTAAATGTCCCAATCTCTGATAATCATTGTAAGAGCATAATAAGATTTCTCCCCCCCATACATTGCCATCATCACCATACCCTACTCCATCGGTACTAATTCCTAAAATTTTTTCCTCTTTAGAAATTTTATTCTCAGCCATCAAACTTAATACATGTGCGAAATGATGTTGGATGGGGTAAAGATTCACTTTAAATTGTTCTGCTAACTCCTTAGCAAATCTTGTTGTGATGAAAGCTGGATGCGCGTCGCATGCGATGAACCTCATTTCTGAATCCATTATCTGTAGGAGGTTTTTCAAGTGAAAAATTGCGTACTTTAAGAAATCATTAGTTTCTAAATGAGTCACATTACCAATATGTTGTGTGGGAAAGATTCGGTTATGCCGTAATACTGCTCCTGTAGTCGCCAGTTCCGGTCCGGTTGCGATTGCGCTGGGAACATCAACTTTAAATGGTAAAGGTAAATACTCTGGTATGAATCCTCTTGATCTTCTAATCAATTTAACTTTATCGTCGTGAATCCTTAAAACACTATCATCTGCTCTCTGGTATATTGTCCTGTTATGAAGTAAAAAGAAGTCCGCAAGGTGGTCAAGCTGAGCAAAGATTTTTTCATTGCATATTCCCATCGGAATGTTAGATTTATTACCACTTGTATAAACTAATGGTTTATTTCCTATAAAATCAAATAAAAGATGATGAATTCCCGTATAAGGAAGCATTATACCAATATTGTTTAAACCGGGTGCGACTTGATCGCTTATATCACTACTTCTCTCTGAACTTTTTCTTTCTAAAAGAACAATAGGCCTACGGAAAGATGTTATAAGCTCTTGTTCTTTTTCTGAAACCTTAAAATAATCATTAATCACTTTTAAATTAGGTACCATTAATGCAAATGGTTTAAATTTTCTTTCCCCCTTTCTCTTTCGGAGTTTAATTATTATATCATCATCATCAGCACGGCAAACAAGATGCACACCTCCTATACCCTTTACTGCAGCAATCTCTTCGTTATTAATACGTCGTGCGCTTTCTTCTAAAATATTCTTTATGGAACCTCGCTTAAGAACATTACGGGACTTATCATATAGATTATAATTTGGACCACATGTAGAACACGCAAATGTCTGAGCGTGAAACCGACGATTATCAAAATCTGAATATTCTTGCTTACAAAATTCGCAAAATGGAAACTCTATCATCGTAGATCTCTCTCTATCATAAGGTAATTCCGTGACTGTGGTATATCTTGGACCGCAAACAGCACATGCTATGAAAGGATATTGATAATAGTTATTTGATTTTGAAGCTCTCATCTCCTCTAAGCAATCATCACAAATCGCAATATCAGGAGGTAAAGTTAGACTGATCCCTCTTCCCATTTCGCTCTTTTGAATTTCAAGTTTTTCAAATTTAATATCAGAAACCATATCCTTTACTTCAAGGTCTTCAATAAACGAGATCTTGGGACTCTTTTTCTTGATATTATTTACAAACTTATTGACATTTTCTACCGGGCCTTGTAAAACTAGTCTAACTCCGGCATTACCACGATTGAGAATATATCCTTTTAAATTATTATATCGGGCTAGATTAAATAAGAAAGGACGAAAACCTACCCCTTGAACTATTCCTGTGATATTAATCTCTACTGATTTTATGCTCATTCAATTAAATTAAATCTCTAAGTTTATTAAATAAAATGATTTTAAATAATATCTAAAAAATAGAATATTTAACCTTCCTTTAGTCTTTTTGTTTCTGTCATTAAATTTCTTCCAAATATTTTCTATTTTACTATTAAAAATTAAAGAAAAAAAAAGAGGTTATTATTGATTTTATACTTATCTACTGAGTCTTTTTTTAATTAATATTAATGCTGTTAAGCAAATTATACTTAATAACAAGTATAAATTATATCCCGGAATTAACAATACCGTTTCATCATCATCATCTTCATCATCATCTTTTGAGTCAACAATTTTTTTAATTACTATGACTTCAGTCCAGTTAATATTTCCCACAGTATCATTCGCGTAAAATCTTATGGTAACCTGACCTTGAAGTAATGCTGTCCATGCTACATGGTTAATCGTACCATTTATTGTAAAATTATACTTTTCTGTTCCACTATTAAGAGTATACCACATTTTAAGTAAATTTGGATCTGTAATTCGAACCGTAAAACTTGGTGCAGTTGCTCCATGTTCACTGCCGTTCTCAGGTAAATCAATAAAGATGTCAGGAGCATCATGCCAAATTGGATAATTATCTTGACTTCCAGCAGGGCCAAATATGAAGTTATAAGGAGTATCTCCTATACCATCATCGGCTACATCCACACCCGTATAATTATCCCAATAATTACCGATAGATCCATTATCCCATCTATTATATGATCCCCAATCTTCAGCATGTTTTACATTTCCTATAAATTTATTTAAGTATACAAGATTCGATTCCGAATTAGGTTGAATGAATAAACCCCTATTTGTATGATCAGTAATTGTATTGTTTTTAATTGTGTTATTATCGCAATCCATATTTACCATAATTCCAACAATATTATGAGTTAAATCGTTTTCTAAAATTGTACTATTGTAAATGTCATCAAGATCAATTCCCTCTCCCGAATCTTCAAGTGTGTTTTTTAAAATTGTGATATTTTGGCTATTATATATTGATATCGCCTCAAATTCTGTGTGTTTTATAGTATTGTTTGATATAGTATTATTATAACCATTATATAATACTACTCCTTGCTCACCTTTACGATTATAATAATATTCTTGTGCTAAAATTGTATTATTATAAATTGTATTATTAACACACCAATTCAATTTAATAGCTGCTTGTGAATTTTTTGAGGCTAAATTTGATGAGATAGTATTATTCATACAATATTCTAATGTAAGTCCATAAGAAGCATAAGAAATATTTAGATTAGATATCAATGAATCGTTACAATTAACTAAAATTATCTGTCCGGCGTCTGTAAAATCTGAGGGGCCTAAATTTACCTGATTTTTATAGTAATATAACTTTTTCCCGTTAATTAGATTATCAAGGGTTATATTATGTGTGGTTCCCGATAAAACAACTCCACATCTGGTCATATTATTTTCTGAAATCGTGATGTTTTCAGAGTTTTCTAATTGTATCCCACCCTCAAGGTTATTATTAACAATATTTCCAGAAATAGTCATATTGTTGGAGTTCTGTATATGTATTCCAGTTCCCCGATTTCCTCCTGGTTGTCTATTGTCGTTTGCAATATTCCCAATTAAAGTATTATTTTCACTCCACCGCATATATATACCAGCATTATTATTGAAAGAGCAATTGTTATCAATTAATCTACAATTAGAAGAACTAATTAATCTAATTCCAGCATCATAGAAGTTTGAACCTGAATTATAAAGAGTACAATTTTCAATTACACAATAATAATTTGAATTTTCTATTATAATTCCGCTTCCATCCATTCCTCCACCTCTGTCTATAGTTATGTTTTCGAGCCTATAAGGATCTCCCCATATTCCTGAACCAGAACACCACTCATAATTCGCAGCGTTCGACCAATTAGCGCCAGTTATATGTATGAATGTAAAATTATCCCAGAAATTAGAATATTTTAAATAAATTTCATTACTATGCTCTGAATCGTTGTTTTTATTTATTGAAGTTTCGCTTAAATTGGTAATATTAATCATAGATATTGTAATAAGTATTCCTAAAGCTGTAATCAGTACTATAAACCGTTTATTTGATTTCATTTTTTTTTCCTATAAAATAGATTTTATCATTTACATTACTGTAAATGTATTTTTATTTTTAATTAAGTAAAATTAAATAATTTTTAAAACAATATGACAGAATTGGAGAAGTTAGCTTTTTGTTCATTAATACTCATGAGGTAATATCAAATGAAAATTCAATTAGTATTCTCATTTTAAAGTAAATTGTTTCGTCTTTTCTTGAGAAAGAGTGTAAATGTTTATATATTCATTTAAAGAAATTATAAATTATAATTTAAAATATGATCTCAAAAATTTTTTAAAAATGACTCCAAAAAATTATTTATCCGAAAAAAAGACTTCAAATCTCAATATTTCTATATCTCCCGCTTTAAAAGACTGGATTCAGCGATTTGTGATTAAGAAAAAAGCTGAATTTCCTGATGATAACAGATATAAAAGTACTTCAACTCTAATTTGTAACATAATGGAAAACGTGCTGAAAATCTTCGAAAAAGGTAAAACTTTAGATGATTTTGAAAAAGTGATGGATAAAGAAACTGAAGATTTTTATAGCAAATATACAGTGAACTTATTAGCCCCTTTTGTTGAACCGAATTGTGAATTTAATAAATTTAGTCCAGTGGATTATAGCTCGAGTATCACTTACTTCTTTGCCATGAGAAATTTCTTTATTCAGAATATTGATCCATATGATCCTATAAGCATTAGAACTTTTTTTGAAAGAATTAGAAATCGCTATCTTTATGGAAATTTAACTAAAGATATTACATTTGAAATTTATTTTGATCAAGGTAATAATGACTTTAGAGCTGTAATTGAACATGTAGGAACTTATAGAAATTTACACTATTTTAATGCTAAAATGCTTATCGCTGTATTAGGCCTTATTGGCTTTAAAGTTACAGATTTTAATTATTCTGAGAAAGAAATATATTATCGAATAGATTTTAAACCGACGGATTTGTTTTATAGTAAAAAATTAGCAAAAAAAGAAAGAACAGAACTATTAAATACTAATATTAAGTACATAATTAACATGTATCTAATTCTTGAAGAGGATTCAAGACATCTTTGGACGAATTTAGCAGAGGATGGAAATCTATATATTAATTTTAAAAATTTACGAGTATATGAAAAATGGATGGATTTAATTGAATTAGAACTAAGGAAATATGGGGAAAAAGAAGATTTCTTAAATAAAATATTAAAATTCTTTGAAAATATTCATTGGATTAGAATCCTTGACACCAAATTCTTATCTTTTCAATTAGATTTATCAAATGAAGAAAACAAAAAAGAAATAAAATTGCTATTTGATTACCTATCAAAATTTTCTAAGGTTACAAGTGAAAATGATTATTATTATATAGAATCCTTGTAAGTTTTAAGAATTATTTTTAATATTTTAATAATCTTATTTTTTCGCTAATTTATATTCATATTCATTAGGATCTAGTAGTTTGAAAAAAAGTAGTCCTATATTTTGGAGGAAAGCCATAAATATAAAGACAGTTCCATAAATAACTAAAAAATCACTTGAAATATTAGCAACCTCTGTGAATAAAAATCCCGTAAGAGTTAGCCCTAAAATGGTTCCAAGATTTGAGAATGCCATGCATATTGAAAAATAGGTACTATCTATTTCAGGATATCTTTTGGAATAATTACCTAATATTGCGAAAACTGCTCCATTTCGCCACCCTAATGCACATCCGAGAATTCCACAAAAAACTAAAATAGCTACAATTGGAACGGGAAGGATTAATAAGACAAATGAAACAGAGATAATCAAATATGAGATATATATCGAAAATCTCCTAGATTTTCGATCTGCTAAATATCCTCCAATTATGGCCCCTAATATAATGCCTATTCCAATAATCGAAGTAATATAAGCCTGAGGTAAATATAAATCAATATTTTCTTTTAATAATGAGATTTTAGCACCTTCAGGTTTTATTAACCCGATTTTAATTAAAACATAAAGTGCTAGTATTAAATATACGATTCCATCAATAATAGCTAAAAACATGGAAAATAAAAAAACTTTCCAATTCTCTCTTGTTTTAAAAATTATCTTTAAATTTGTAGTTAACTTAATTTGTTGTTTGGATATATCTTCCTTAATGAATATTATCAATAGTGAAAAAAATATTGAAATAAAACCTAAAGTGATAAAAATAAAATCTATTGAAAATGTAGTTAATAAGAAAGCAAAAATAGGGCCCCCCAAAATTAGTCCAAATGTTCGAACTCCCCAAAATAATCCTTGGGAGCTGCCTAATTGGGCTTTTGGAACAATATCCATTATTAAACCATCAATAGAAGTATCCGTTATGGCATATCCTAAGTTTATAATTACAGCCATTATAGTAAACAAAGCTATTGCTGAACTTGGATATAATAATAAAGGAATTAGAATCCAACATATTCCCGACACAATAGAGGGAAAAATAACATAAGGTTTTCTTCTACCCAACTTTTTACTTCCAAATTTATCATTTATTATCCCATATAGGAATTTCATTGACCAAGGCATGAGTCCTATTGAAATAATACCTATTATGCTTGAGATCTCTATGGATTTTAAAGTTAAAATTAAATAAATAGGGATTATAATAGCGAACATGCTTTGATTGATGCCTTGTGTAAGATAATTTAAAGAGAATATCCCGTTGTAATATTTTTTATAATTATTTGTGTTGTTTTCTGACATTCTTTATACATTTGGTATTCTTTATAAACATAAATATAGTTAAACTTATTTGAATAAATATATAAAGTTTTATTTAAGAATGAGAAACCAATGTGAGGAATAAAAAAGAATGTTTTTTAAATGACTTTTCTCATTTATTTTTAGATTTCTGAGATTTTTGGGTAATTTTTTTCTTTATCTTCTGCTGATCAACCACTTTATTTAATTTCTTCACTTTATTTAATAAAATTAGAACATAACCGCCGAGCGCACCTGTAGTCCCTATAAAAACTCCATTAAGTAATAACGTAAAATTAACATCACCCTCTTTTTCAATATCGTCGTCATCATTGTCATCTTTATTCTCATCATCATCAACGGGGCCTGGTTTTTGAGTGTAAAATTTCACAATATCAACATCTTCGAAATTTATATGACCTGTTATATCAATAGCGTAAAATCTAATAGTAACTATTGTACTATTAGGTATTGACTCCCATATAGTTTGATTAATTATATCACTTAATCCAGTAAAAGTTTCATTAGTTAAACCCCCGTCTAAAGAATACCATTTGGAAACCAAGTTTCCTTCCGTTATTGATAAATTAAAAGTTGGAGCATTTATTCCACAAAACTGATTTTGGATTGGAAAAATAATATTGATATTAGGGGCTATAATATCTTTTCTGAACATAACTCGTGCAAATCCGATATTGCCTACTGAATCATTTGCGTAGAATTTAATCATAATAGTGCCATTTCCAAGCACATCCCATAAAGATTGATTTATTGTACCGTTTGAAAAGAAGATAACATTTGTTATTCCATTATCAAGAGTGTACCACATAGTATGTAAATTCGGGTCTGTAATCGAAACATTGAATAATGGGGCATTCTCTCCAGATATATTACTCGATATAGGAGAATAAATAATAATATCTGGAGCATCATGCCAAATTGGATATAGATCTTGAGCGATTCCTGAACCCGGGATTGGGTGTAGAGCATCTCCGATACTATTATCATCATTATCAACTCCCGCATAATTATGCCAATAATTCCCTACAGTTCCTTGGTACCACATATTATTATCACCATCATCTATAGCATTTGTCCCGTCAGGATTACTAAAACTATTATTATAAAAGAGATTATCGCTACTGTCCCCAATAAAAGGCTCTCCTATTTCTACTCCATACAAAGTGTTGTTATGAATAATATTATTTATGAATATATTATTATCATTTTCAGATGGCATAAGAGCTCCAAAGATTATACCCTTATCATTATCAACTAAAATATTTCCGAGAATACTATTATTATTGCTACTTACAAAGTTAATTGCATATTCATTGTTGCTCGCATTATTTACTATGAATGTGTTATTATCGCTAGAACTAATAAAGATTCCATAAAACAAGAAGCCCCCTCTGTTGTTATTTACGGAATTTTGCTTAAATGTGTTATAATTACTGTTATGTAAGAAAATTCCCCCATCATTATTTTCTATAAAATTTTCATTACCACTGATGTTATTACTATCCAATAATATTATGCCCCAACCATTATTAGAACAATTATTTAAAATTATTTTACCATTATTAGTATTATTAAGTTTTATTCCCCCAGGATAATCTGAACCCGTACTTGATTCTGAATTGAAGCAAATACTATTTTGAATTATAAAATATTCATTTGAATTTTGAATCTCGATACAACTACCTGAATTTTTACCATCAATAATTACATTATCAATAATATAAGGATCATTCCAAGTGCCTGATCCCGTACACCATAGATTTTCTGCCATGGTTTTACTCCAGTTAAAATTTGGATTGTTATCATCAATAAAAATCTTATCAGTATACCATTCATCATACCAGATAGGTTTGTAATCTATAGAATTAGCAGTACCATTTATATTATAAGGGTCATCTCCGATACCATCGTCATTTAAATCTGAACCAGAATAATCGCTCCAATAATTACCTAGATTAGTATAATCCCAATAATTATTTGTTCCGTTATCAATAGCATTGATTCCATTATTATAAAATGAATTTAAAAAAAACGTGTTATTATGGGTATCAGAATATTTTATAAAAACACCATATTGCATGCTATTTTTTATAATATTACCCGTGAAATTATTATATGAACAAGTCCAATCTAAACCTATACCTATTTCTAAACTATTGTTAATAAAATTATCCGAGAAAACATTATAGCTGCTTTCAGCTAATTTTATACCATTTTCAACATTATCATACATAAAATTACTAAAAATTCTGTTATTAAAACAACTATATAGATAAATTCCCTTCTCATTATCATTACCAATATTTTCTGTTATATTATTGTCATTACATGTGTGTAGATATATTCCAAACGGTGAATCTTTGATTGAATTGTTAAAAATAAAATTATTTTCACAATTCTTTAAATCTATCCCTCTATTGTAATTGCTATATATCTTATTTTCTGAGAGCTTTGTATCATTACTTGACTCCAAATAAATTCCTTTTATGTCATTATTTTCTGCGATATTACTAAAAATTGTGTTATTATTACTATTAAATAAATATATCCCATTTCTTTTATTATTTGAACAGTTATTATTAATTAATTGAGAGTTATTTACACCTTCCAATTTAATTCCCGCTTCATACATTCCCCCTGATGAGTTATAAAAAGTACAATTTCTAATTATAAAATACACATCGGAATTTCGAATCTCAATACAATTACCAGAATCTAAACCATTAATAGCGACATTTTCAATAATAAATGGATCGTCCCATATTCCAGAACCTTTTGGTACAAACTTAAATCTGGCATTCTTCCAGTTATTATTTGGGTCAGAATCATCTACGAATATTTTATCCCCGTTTGGGCCATCATTCCAAATAGGAACTGTATCATTAGAAATAGATGTCCCGTCTATAGTATAGTTATTATCACCAATTCCATCATCATTTGCATCAGTGCCAGTATAATTATCCCAGTAATTGCCAATGGTTCCATTATCCCATATGTTGTTGGTTCCATTATCGATTGCATGAAGTCTATTATTTATAAAAGAATTATAATAAATTAGGTTATCATCAGAATTAAACCCTATATTAATACCGCTATTATTATTTGATTTTATGATATTTGACACGATCTCATTTGAATCACAATCATCTTCAAAAAATATCCCATAAATTGAATTATTAGATATATAATTATTAGTTATATTGCAATCATCAGAACGATATAATTGAATTCCACGTAAATTATTTATTATATCATTATTCATAATAGTATTATTAACGCTATCTCGTATAGATATTCCTTGTCCGTTAAGTATTTTATTATCATTCATAATATTATTCGAAATATTATTGTAATTACTATAGTCAAATAAAGAAACTCCACTCCAATTGTTTTTGTTAAAAATATTTCTCGTGATATGATTATAATTACCAGTATCACAATATATTCCATGTCCGTTATTATTAAACGTATTTTCGGAGATAGATGTATTTTGACTTTCAATTAGGTTTATTCCACAGATATTATTATTACTAATATTATTAAGTGAGACATTATTTTCTGTTGAAATTATTACCCTAATTCCTATATCATTGTTATTAACATTGTTTTTTATTATAGTATTATTTTCACAATAACCTAATAGTAAAATCCCGTTGAGTCCATTAAATGAACAATTGTTTTTTATTAACTTTCCATTGCTAACGTTATCTAATCGAATCCCCCCACAAACCATAGAATTTTTTGAATTGAGGATTGTACAATTCTTTATCGTAAAATATACGCTTGAATCAACGATATCAATACAGCTACCAGTTGCTAACCCATCAATAGTCACATTTTCAATAACATAAGGGGCATTTAAAGTCCCAGAACCATTACACCATTCTTGACTTTCTGCCCAGGACCAGTTATGAGCTCCCACACCTTTCGCACTCCCATTAATAAAAATGGGATTTCCCGTAAGATTCCAGTATCCCGCGCATTTTAATTTTAATTTAAGATTATTTTCAGAACCCTCCTCACTTTTAATAGGATTATCACTAAAATTTAGATGGTTAACCATTAAAATCGCAATAAAAATTCCTGCTAAAGCAAAGAACTTTTTTATGATTAAACTCAGCTTCATCGAATTCACAATATAATTTTTAATTTGTATTGGTTATATACCATTTTAAAAGTATATGACAAGAAAGTTCCAATATAAAAATGTAGTCTTTCCTTATATAATTAGGTACTAAATGAATATTATCATTCAATTCATATTACTGAAAAAATTGTTTCGTTTAATGGTGATTCAGAGTGAAAAAATTTAAATAGTTAGTAAAAGCAATTATATATTGTTATATTTAATATGATCTTAATTAGAGTTTATAAAAAAAATGACACCCGTAAATTATTTATCCACCAAGAAGACTTCTAATCTTAATATATCTATTTCTCCTGCCCTAAAAGATTGGATTCAACGATTCTTTAATAAAAAAAATGATGAATTTCCTAATAATGAGAATTATAAAAGCTTATCAGCATTTATTTGTAATATCATGGAAAATGTGCTGAAAATCTTCGAAAAAGGTAAAACACTCGATGATTTTAAAAAAGTAATGGATGAGGAAACAAATGTTTTTTTCCGCCAATATAATGTAATGATGCTCGGTCCTTTTCTCGACTATAATTGTGAATTACATAAATACACCCCTGTAGAGTTTAAATCCATTTTATCATTCCTTCTTAGAGTAAGAAGTATGTTAATGAAAGATATAGATCCTCATGATCCCAAAAGTTTTAGATTATTTTTTGAAAAGATGAGAACTCGCTACCTATATGGAAATTTAACTAAAGATATTATATTTGATATTTTTACAGATGATAGTAAACATGAATTCAGAGCAATTATCGAACATACAGGAACTTATAAAAATATTCATTATTATAATGGTAAATTACTTGCCTCAATATTAGGAATCTTTGGCCTAGAACTCACGGACTTTATTCATTCTGAGGAAGAAATATATTATAGAATGGATATGGTACCTACAGAATTATTTTATAATAATAAATTACTTAAAAAGGAAAGGGTAAAGCTTTTAAAAGCAAATGTCAAGTTTTTAACCAATTATAATAGAATCCTTGATGTAGATTCAGAACATTTATGGATTGCTCAGGCACAGGATAAAAATTTGTATGTAAGTTTTAAAAATTTGAGAACATTTAATCAGTGGATCAAAAAAATTGAAGATGACTTACAGATATATGGTGAAAAAGAAAATTTCACTATAAAAATGTTGAAATACTTTGAAAAAATTCATTGGATTCGGATTTTAGATACAAAACAATTATCTTTCCAATTAGATCTATCAAATGAAGAAAATGAAAAGGAAATACAATATCTATTTGATTATCTTTCAAAGTCCTATGAATTTTCCCGTGATAATGGAATTTATTATATAGAGAGAGCTAGGAAAAACAATAAAAGTGATTAAAATCATTATATAAAGTCTTATTCTATTTCTTTCAATTTATTTAAAATCTCTTTTGAGATATTCCTGAGATTATTATTATAATCTAATTCAAAACTTTCTAAAATATTTTTAAAGTCTTTTTCTATATCATTCCATTTTAATCGGAAATATAGGTAATTCCAATCTATTTGATTCTTATTGGCTATTATTACTTGTAGGATATCACCTATGTCAACAGAAGTCCGATCAGATCGAGCTAATTTTGTTAAGATAAAATCTTCAACTGATAAGACATAAAAATTAGCATAGAACTTCTTTCTTTTTTTGACCATATCGTCATCCCAATTAAAAGCATCACAAGGCTTCAACCATATCTCTGCCTCACCGAATTTTCCATGTACAGTAAATAAATCATGATTTGCTTTTGGATTTTGACGTGTTAGAATCTCATTTCGTATCAGATTTTCAATAAATTTGTCTAAATCCTGTTGATTTTTAATATATATACATATATTAACATCTAGGGTAGATCGCGCGACATTATATGCTGGAAGTGCTAATCCTCCGATAATAACCGCAGGAATATTTAAATTTACTGCAAGATCTAAAATTAATTGAAGAATTCTACTTTCCAACGTCCATCATCTTTAAGAGATCTTTAAAAATTTGTTCTGGTGTTTTACCACGTTCTATTAAGCATTGAAATTCTTCTACTTTCTTATAAGCCCTCTCAATATCTGAAAGGCTAATGTGAATAGGTGCACGTTCTCTTTTTTTTTTAATCATCTTTTTCTATTAATCTTATATGATAATTCTTATATATAATTTTATATCTGCTTATACTTTTCTTCATTAAAGATCACTTCTAGTCCATGAATAATGTTAAGAAAAGAATATTTTGTAATTATTCTTTTAATTTTCAATTCATTTATTTTATTATAATGAATGAAAAAAAAAAGCCCTCAAAAGTAATCCGTTTAGCTCATGGTGCAGGTGGTGTTTTACAGGAAGAATTAATTAAATTCATCACTAAGGGCATTCCATTTAAAAATATAAATGAGGGAATTGGTGTCGAAGAGTTAGACGATGGAGCCACAATACCGCTAATAAACTATGATAAAGAAATAGTCATAACTGCGGACGGGCATACAGTTTTTCCTTTATTTTTTCCAGGAGGAGATTTAGGAAAATTAAGCATTTGCGGTACTGTGAATGATATTTTAATGATGGGGGCAGAACCCTTGGCATTAACTTCTATAGTTATCATGGAAGAAGGTTTTAAATTTGATACTTTAGAAAAGGTCATGGCTTCCTTTAATTCTACAGCTAAAGAAGCAAATATTGCAATTATTGCAGGAGATACAAAAGTAATGCCTCGTGGAACTTTAAATGATATGATTATTACTACATCTGGGATTGGAATTAGGGAAAAAAAAATTAAAATTGAAGATAAAAATGTTAAACCAGGAGATAAAATCATTATTACTGGTAGCATCGGTGATCATGGGACTGCTTTAATGGCAACTCGAGAAGGATTAAATATTTCTACGGAGTTAAAATCTGATATTGGACTATTACTTGAAATTTATCATGCTTTAAAGTCAGAAATCAGCTATAACAATGTTCACGCAATGAAAGATCCTACAAGAGGGGGAATTGCTGGAGCTTTAAACGATTGGGCAGCAAAATCTAATGTTAGTATTTTGCTAAAAGAAGAAAAGATTCCCATTAAGAAACAAGTAAAAGTAATTTGTGAAATGTTAGGATTAGATCCATTTAATATCGCTTGTGAAGGGAGAGCTCTCTTATCTGTCGATTCACAGCACGCAGATAATATTCTTGAAAAAATAAAAACTACTAAAATGGGTCGAGAAGCAGAGATTATTGGTGAAGTTAAGGCAGATAATCCTAAAAGAGTATTATTGGAAACGATAGTTGGGGGTACTCGATTTGTTGATATGCCTATAGGTGAGTCAATTCCTAGGATTTGTTGATTTAAAAAGTATAACTATTAAGTATGAATAAGTATAAATATTGAGTCATACTATTATTTATATGATCATGAAAAGAAAAATTGGCCCAAAAGGACAAGTTGTAATTCCAAAAGATATACGAGAATTACTAAATATAAATCCCGGTAGTGAGTTATTGATAGAATTAAACGGAAATGAAATAATTATGCGTGTGGCAAGAAATGATGAAAATTTTCTAGAAGCCTTTACAAAAACACCTAAAAAGTTAAAAAATAAAATAGATTATAAAAAACTTCTTGATGAACAGTATGACAGATACTAAAAAAATCATTTATATTGATGCAAATATTTTTATAAATAATGTACTATATGAATTGACAGAAAATACAGAGGCAAAGAATTCTAATACATTTTTAAAAAAAATTATAAAGAAGGAAATTCTAGGAATCACTTCTGCTTTAACTTGGGATGAATTTACATGGATTGTAAGAGTGAACTTAGGAAAAGATATAGCAGTTGAGAAAGGAAAAGAATTTCTTGTTTTTCCAAATTTATTAATAAAAAATGTTACCTTGTCATCAATAATCAAGGCACAAGAATTAATTTCAGCTTATGATATTCGTCCGAGAGATGCAATTCATGCAGCTTGTGCTTTAGAGAACAATACTAATACAATTTGTAGTTTTGATGATGATTTTGATAAAATTAAAGAAATAAATAGAATTAAACCACAATAATATGAATATTCCTAGCTTTAAGATTTTTAGAAGTAAAGAATTTACTGAGAAAATTATATAGAAATGTCCTATTATTTCGGAAAAACTTATATTTGTGTAATTATATTATTTTATTAAGATCAGTAATAATAATAATACCAAAACACAAATAATTAAAAAGAAAAGCTCAAAACTTTTTATAATTTCCGATTATTCCAGTTGTAGCAGTTTATGGTGTAGGAGTGCACCAATTACTTGAAGAAGCCATAGAATTAATTATTTATCATCATCCACATTATCATAATGAAAAGGAATGAATGAATGTTCATGAACAACTCACTTATGACCAGATTCTAACAGAACAAAATCAAACAATAATTAATCAAGATATTTCTGTTAAAAAATTGTTTCAATTCCCAGATTTATCTTCCATTCTTTCTTTTGGTAAAGAAGTAGAAACAAGAATCATGAATTTGGTTAGAGAAATTGATGAGTATCAAGAACATTTTTCACGGTATAATTATCCTTCACGATTTTTAGCAATTATAATTTTAGAGAATGATGAGGAAATAATACAAATTTTTAAACCAAATAAAATAGTCCATGAAATCATAGAATTAGCTGAGAAATATCGCATAGAATTAGAGGATTATTATGGAGAGGATATTAATACGATTATATCTTCAGAGATATATAATAATATCCATGAAATAATTGAAAACGTAGTGTAAGTTAAATTTCAAGGAAAAAAGAAAGCTACTTTAACCGATAAATTCGATCATCTTACTACACATTCTATTGGGGGATATATTATTCTAACTTTAGTTCTTTTTGGCATATATTATTTTTCATTTCTTATTGGTGATTTTTTAGGTGGATTAATAGATGACATATTTACTACATGGAGCGAAGTGGTTTATGAAACTTATGGTGAGAATAATTTATGGGTATCAATACAATGGGATGGTGGTGTGGGTGGAATTTTTAGAGCTATTGGATGTGTCTTAGTATATGTAGTCCCATTCTTTTTAATAATTGAAATCTTGCAAGATTCCTGGTATTTACCACGGTCAGCTTTTCTCATGGATAAATTTATGCATTATTTAGGAGCACATAGAAAAATAATCATTCCAATGATTTTAGAGTTTGGCTGTAATGTGCCTGTATGCATAGGTTATAGAATCATAGAAACTGAGCAAGAAAAGAAAATATCCATTGCCCTAACATCACTAATTCCTTGTGCAGCTATAATGGTAGTTGTTTTAGGATTAGTTGGATGATCTTTAAGAATGATATGGGTTTTAATTCTCTTAATTATAAATTTCTCCGTAATCATTTTTGTTGGTAGATTATTAAATAAAGTAATGCCGGGTCAATGTACGGAACTAATCATGGAAATGTATGAATATAGAGTTCTTAATTATAATGTTATTATTAAGCAAACTTGGGTTAGAACTAAGGAATTTATATTTAAATCCTTACCTCTCATAATCATTATTGGCATTATCTTGGAAATTATGCTCATTTTAAATGTTTTAGAACCCATTAATATTGTTTTATCTCCAATTACAGTGTTATGGTTAGGCTTGCCAATGATCACGGGAATATTCCTGATTTATGGAATTTTACATAAAGAACTAACCTTGGTGCTTCTTGCCGTCTTGGCAAACTCAATGGGACTAACATTATTAGAATTAATGACTCCAATCCAGATGGTCGTATTTTGTTTAGTAACAATGCTTTATATTCCGTGTTTTGCTACTATTATTATTATAGCTAGGCAAACCAGTTGGAAATATGCAATGCAAATATCGGCTCTTGAGATCGGTATTGCTTTATTAATTGGTGGGATGGTTATTTGGGATTTTAATTTTATTACAAGTCTTTAGTTCTAAAATAAAGCAAGAGGTTTTGAGGTTTTAAAAAAAAGTATGTATTAATTCGAGAAGAATAAGGATTTTTTCCATTATATTAATATAATATGTTAATATTTTATGAACAACTTCTTAGGAATATAGTCTAATATCATTTAAAGTTTTCAAGATTTCCCGCTTTTTTATTCAAGCCATAAAAAATTATAATAGTTATTTTTAACCTACTTGAATTTTGCGTAATATTAATTTCTAATAAGGATTTTAAATTTCATATTATTTTATAATTCGGTAATACTTATTTAATATAATGCTTTTTTTATCAATATAGAATAAAATTCTAAATTTGATAGTTTTAAATGACGCACTATAAGCCATATCCTTTTACTGCAATAGTGGGACAAGATTTAATGAAATTAACTTTAATATTAAATACCATTAATTCAAGAATCGGAGGAGTCCTGATAAAAGGTACGAAAGGTACTGCAAAATCTACTGCAGTAAGAGCTTTAGCAGATTTGTTACCCGAAATTGAAGTGATAAAAAATTGTCATTTTAATTGTAATCCTAAGAATTTAAAAGAATCATGTCATGATTGTCAACATCAAATAATAGACGGAATGATAAAAAAAGATAATATCGTGCTACGTAAAATGAGTGTTATTAATCTACCAATCAATGCCACTGAGGATAGAGTTGTTGGCACGATAGATATAAAGAAAGCATTGGAACAAGGTTTAAAATCCTTAGAACCGGGCATTTTAGCAGAAGCAAATAGAAACATTCTTTATATTGATGAAGTAAATCTTCTCGCTGACAATGTAGCCGATATTTTATTGGATAGTGCAGCAATGGGGATAAATATAATCGAAAGAGAAGGGTTAAGTTTTCATCATCCTTCAAGTTTTATTTTAGTAGGCACGATGAATCCTGAAGAGGGAAATCTGAGACCCCAGCTTTTAGACCGCTTCGGTCTAAGTGTTGATGTAGAACGTATTGAAAGCATAGAACAAAGAGTTCTTATAATGAAATATTCTGAAGAATTTCAAGAAGATCCAATCAAGTTTTATGAAAAATTTGAGAGAAAACAAATAGATTTGCATAATAAGATTATTAATGCTCGGCGTATTTTAAAGACGATTCAAGTTTCTGATGATCTGTTAGAAAAAATTGCTAAAGTATGTGTAGCATTCCAAACAGATGGACATAGGGCAGATATAACCATGAATCGTGCTGCGAAGACTATTGCAGCCTTTAATGAAAGGACGAATGTTAATGAAGAAGACATTAAAGTTGCAGCAAAATTAGTTTTAGGACACAGGTTAAGACGATTACCTTTTGAAGATCAAACTATTGATGAAGAGAGTATTGAAGAACTATTTAACAATAACATTGATAAGAATGATCGGCAAGAATCTAAAGATAATCCAAATAATGAGATAATTAATCATCAAATCTTAAATAGAAAAGAAGAGATCTTTAAAATTAATAAAAATATAAAAGCAGATAAAATCATTCAAAATAAAAAGATGCGAGAAGTAATTAATACTTCCGGACAGAGAATCCACCATCCTACTAATTCTATCAGGGGAAAATATATAGGTGGGCAAAAACCTAAGGATTATGATTTTCCCATCTCCCAAAATATAGCCATTAATGAAACATTAAACGAGGCTTCATTATCACCGGAAAATAGAAATATGCTAAAGAATGAAGGTAAATTGATTATTAGGGAAAATCACGTTCATATAAAGAAACGAATGGGTAAATCAAGTTTTCTGATTATTTTTTGTGTAGATGCTTCTGGTTCAATGGGAGTTAATAAGAGAATGGAAGTTGTAAAGGGAGCAATTTATTTAATTTTACAAGAAAATTACGTGCATCGTGATAAAGTATCTTTAATTGTATTTAGAAATGACAGGGCAGAAGTAATATTACCACCTACCAGAAGCACGGATTTAGCATATAAACTCTTAAAAAATATTCCCTCGGGTGGAACAACTCCTCTAGTCGCTGGTTTATTAAAAGCTCTGGATGTGGCTCTCGAAGAAAATAGAAAAAAGACAGGTTATATCCCGCTCATTATTCTTTTAACAGATGCTAGGGGTAATGTTTTTTATAATGATGCCATAAATGATGTTTTAAAGATGGGAGAACAAGTTGCTAAACGAGACATTAGTATGATCATTATTGACATGGAGAATTCAGATGTGAAATTAGAAATTTCTAAAAAATTAGCCAGAGTATCCAACGCAGCATATTATCACGTGGATTCTTTAAATAAAGAAAGGATGAATGAAATCTTAACAATTGAAGGAATTTATGATAAAATTTAATAAAAAATTGATTTGAAAAATGAAAAAGAACACAGAGCGCGCGCAAGAGCTTCCTATGATTTCCATTATTACGGCAGCAGTGTTTATGAAATGGATGACTGAGGGTTTGATTGAAATTAATGAGCAATTAGGACAAGTATTTTCTGTGAAAATCTTTTTTTTAAGAGATGTTAATGATGGAAAAGTGTCAAAAGAAGAATTTATCAAAACAATCCATGAATCAGATATCATGCTTATAGATATAAGAGGGCATTGTTTAGCAGTGGATATTCTTGAGGAAACATATGATAGAATGGAGAAGGAAAATCCAGAATTGTACGAAAAGAAACAAATCATCACCTTAATTGGAGGAAATCCTCAACTAATGAGGCTTACTAAGATAGGAACGTTTATAGGTCGTAAAATTCCCCTACCAAAAAAGAAAACGAAATTAAGCTTTGATGAAGTTCCGGATATTACTGAAGCGGTCAATAAAGGAATGAAGATTGATAAGATTATGGGAATTTTTTCAAAAATATTTCCAGTTAGAGTTCTCAAGCATATTAGAAATTGGGTATATCTAAGAGATTATTGGAGTCATGGTTTTGCGGGAGTGGCAGAGAATCATAAAAATCTAATCCTATTCCTTTTAAAAAATTACATGGGATTTAAACATCTGAGGGTGCCTAAACCATTGAAGATTCCTAAAATAGGAATATATGATCCAATTTCAAATAAATATTTTGAAATTTTAGATGGATATCTAAATTTTAAACCAATAGATCCAGATAAGCAAACAATAGGTTTATTCTTTTATGGATCGCTTTATTTTGAACAATCCTTGCCGATAATTGAGGAATTTGTAAATAAATTGTCTGACTTTAATATTATTCCCGTTTATTCAGAAGTACTATTTAATATTGAAGCCCATCAGAAATTCTTTTTAAAAAACGGGAAGAATCTTGTAAGTATAATTATTAATCTTCAATATTTCCAACTAAATGGAGGACCCTTTGGAGGAGATTCATCTATAACGCTTGATTTATATAAAAAAATGAACATTCCCCATATTAATCCAATAATTCAATATGATCTTCTCTATAAAGATTATCTTAAATCAGAACAAGGAGCTAGCCCAATAAATCAAGTAATCTCCATCGTAATGCCAGAACTAGATGGAAGAATTGAGATGATGACTGTTGGATGTATGCAAAATTTAGGATATTCTGAAGAGATACATTCAGATGTTTTAGAAGTAGTATGTATTTCCCATCATATTGATTTTGTTGTTGAAAGAGTAAAGAAATGGCTTAACTTACGCATTAAGGATATTTCTAAAAAAAAAATTGTAATTATTATTTACAATTATCCCCCAAGTGAGGATAAAATCGGGAATGCTGCCTATTTAGATGTTTCAGAATCAGTTAGGAATTTAATAGATGTTTTAATAAAAGAAGGGTATAATGGAGAAAATATTCCTAAAAATACTATTTTAACAGATATTTTCATTGAAAGGGGCATTCTTAATAATGCAAAATATATAAATGTGGAAGTTTTTAAAGGTTTTAAATGGAATAATGATGCTTATTTAACTTATTTTAATCAATTATCAAAGAACCTTCGTAATAAAATAATTGAACATTGGGGAGAGCCCCCAGGAAAAATAAATATCGAAAAAAATCATTTTAAACTTCCGATAATACAATTAAAAAACATATACATTGCATTACAACCTGCTAGAAGCATGGTTTCTGAAGACCCAAATGAATATCATGATAAGAATTTACCCCCACATCATCATTATTTAGCTTTTTATCGTTTTCTTGAATATGTTTTAAATATAGATGCTATAATTCACTTTGGTACTCATGGAACTGTTGAATTTCAACCAGGGAAGCAAACTTCTGGAGGTCCAGATGATTTCAATTTAAATCTTATTGGATCCATACCAAATTTGTATTATTATCATATTACAAACACTAGTGAATCTGCAATTGCAAAAAGAAGGGGAAATGCTGTTATAATAAACCACGCAGGACCCACTTTTAAAAATTCGGATTTATATCAAGAACTTGCTAAATTAGAATCCTTGATATTAGAATATCAAAGTAATAACGTCTTAAATTCAAGGGAACCAATTGATTCTGTAAAAATTAATAGAGTTAAAGATTTGGAGAATGATATATCTGAAATGGCTGAAAATTTAAATTTTGAATATTCTTCTATTGATGAGCTTGAGGATTTATTATATAGATATAAAACAGCAGTCATACCAATGGGGCTTCATGTATTAGGTAAAAGCTATAATAGAGAAGAGAAAAAAGATCTTATTCTTAAAATTCTATTGAATTCAGGTGAAATCCCCGATAATTTAAAGGATATGTTATTGAAATTCGATACACAAGAAAAGAACCAATCTAATATTTTAGAAAAATATATCCAAGAAATTATTGATAAAATCTATGATTCAGAAGAAGACATTAAGCAAAGTGAGTTATATGAGAATGATGATTTGTCCTTGAAAAATTGGGTTAGAGATTTCCTTTTTAGAATCGATAATTCTATGGAAATGGAAAATTTAATCAGGGGATTAGAAGGAGGATATATAGAGCCTGGACTTGGTGGCGATCCAATACGTTCTCCACATATATTTCCAACAGGCAGAAATTCGTATGGATTTGACCCTAGATTAATTCCAAGTTCGACAGCCTATAAAATAGGAACAATAATTGCCGAGAAATTGATTGATAATTATAAAAAAGAACATGGTGCATTTCCAGAAACAACAAGCGTAGTTCTGTGGGCTTTCGAAACAATGAAAACTGGAGGTGAGACAATAGGTCAAATATTTAATTATTTAGGTGTTAGACCTATTAAAGAAAGATCTATATGGACGACTGAACTTGAAGTAATACCTCTTGAGGAAATGAAACATCCTCGAATTAATGTTATCGTTACTATTTGTGGGATTTTTAGAGATACTTTTCCTTATATTTTAAACTTACTGAATGAAGCTGTAGAATTAGTAGGAAATTTAGATGAGCCTCTTGAAAAAAACTATATCAAAAAAAGTGTTTTAGAATTAAAGGAAAAAAAAAATGAACATCCAGAAGCTAGAATATTTGGACCTGCTCCAGGGAGGTACAATTCAAACTTAACAGAGATCATTTCTGCAGGGATTTGGGGTGAAGAAAAAGAATTAGCTGACGATTTTGTAAATTGTATGAGTTTTGCTTATTTAAAAAATCAGAAAATCAAAAAGATCTCTAATACTTTCATTGAAAATGTCAGTAAAATTGACATTATGAGTCAGATTAGAGATTCTTCTGAATACCACATAATCGATCTTGATCATTACTTTGAATTTTCAGGTGGTTTAGCCAGAGTGTATAAAGAAATTAATGGCAATCAAGCTAATATTTATATTGCAGATACAACAACAAGAGATATTAAGGTTGATTCTATAGAGTTAAGCATTAAGGAAGGAGCAGTGACAAGGTCGTTAAATCCCCGCTGGATAAAAGCAATGTTAGCTCATAAATATCATGGTGGCCAAAAAGTTGCAGAAAGAGTTGAAAACATCTTGGGTTTAGCAGCCACGACAAACTCTGTCGATAATTGGATATGGGATAAAGCATATTACCAATATCTTGAAAATGAAGAGATAAAAAAGTCATTAATAGAAAATAATAGATTTGCTATGATGGATATAATAAAAAATATGCTTCAAGCAGAGCACCGGGGATATTGGGACGCCAATGAAGAGCAAATCAATAATTTAAAAAGATTATATTTAGAATTAGAAAATTGGATTGAAACCGTATATTAAAATTGAGTAAAATTAGAAAAAGGTTATATTTTTAGATTTTTGACCAATTAAGAGCCACATTGTATGAAATTCAGTATCTTTAGAATAGTTCTTGTGAAAATATTCAAATAATTTAAGAATTTTCAGAAAGTTAAAATCCTGCCGGATTTCATCTTCAGAACAAAAATGAATGAAGTATTCACTCTGAAAAGAATTGTGGTCATTTTTTACAGATACACCTTTTCCATAATATTGTTTGTCATTTGAAGAAAGTGTACTTAGGAAGAAGTAACCACCTGGTTTTAAAATCTTCTTGATTTTGACAATAAATGCTTTTCTTTCAGGTAAATTAAAGAAATGATACACGCCCGAAATAAAAATGATATCATATTGAGTATCATCTAAATCTTTCCAATCTTTACATTCAAATTTTACTTCTTGCTTGCCTGAATTAAGTTGGATTGCTTTTTCTATGGCTTTTAATGAAATATCAATTCCATAAATGAGAAGATTCTCGAAATTCGATGATAGAAAGGCAATATCACATCCATCTCCACATCCTATCTCAAGGAATGATAATTGTTCCGATAAGCTTAATTTTTTTTTGAGGAAATTAAATGCTTCAATCGCAGGTTTACTAATTTCATCTTCGCCACAAAAAATAACTTTCATATCAATGATTTCATTTAAGTTTAAAAAGAACAATGATGCTCTATTAAATTATTTTAGGGAACCACTTTGGTACTTTTTTTTTATACTCTAAATATTCTTCTCCAAATAACTCCTCGAGGACTTTTTCCTCATAATTTGCCATTTTATTATATATAATGACGTATATTAAGAAAATACCAATGCAGATTAAAGAAATGGATTGTACAATTAAAGATATATATATTAAAAGAATTCCTAAATATAGAGGATGTCTAACCCGTCCTAATATTCCTGTAGTTATTAAAGTAGTACTTGGCTTATGATCATGAAATAATGATTTGTGTGAAGTGAATATTAAAATTATTGCCATTGCGAAGATAGTGGCAAATATAATGAATTTAATGATGGAGGGAATGAATTCATTTAACCAAGTGGTGAATTGAAAAATAAAAGAATCTAAAATCCAAATTACTATGAAAAATATTGGTAATATAACTTGTAATAAATCGGTATACGGCATTTCACGATTCTTTGCTTGATTTTTGCTCATTTTCAGTTCCTATTGTGCTATATAACGAATATATCTTTTTATTTTAATTAATTATTTTTTCCTAAATTTAAAGAATAATTATTCGATATAAATTTTTGTAATATATTGGATTAATTTTCCTTTATTAACACTTTTAAAGATAATAACAAAGATTTCTAAAATTTAAAAGTAATTCCTACTCCTGCATTAAAAGTCTTCAAATTGGAATCATTTTCTTTCATTAATTCATTTGAAAATTTTTATCACGTGCAATGAATTGGAAAGAGGTATAATAGATTGTCAGATTCTTGAAATTTTTTTAAATAATCTATTGTTTTTTTTATCCGAATGTTAGTTGCATTTGCTAAGTGGAATCCCCCAATTATATGAGTAATTGGCTTTTGGGTAAGCGACTTTACATATTCTAAAGTATTCATTATTCCAGAATGACAACAACCTAATAAAACAACACTATAAACATCATATTCTAAAATTAAACATTTATCATCCATCATATCATCATTTTTAAAAATGCCATCTTGGAGTGAAAAAAAACCAGTAAAATTTTCTTCTTCAAAAATTCTTGGAATCTCTCCACTTACAATAATTTTCAAACCTGCTATATTCATTAATTCATATGGTTGCTTGGAAAAAATTATACATCCTCTTAATTTTTTAACACGCTCTAAATCAATAGGAGGTTGGCTAACTATTTTTGAAGATGATATTAATGATTGAATTTCTTCACGTGTTTTATCCATTAAATCTCTTGAACTTATTTCATTAGAACGCCTGAAAATTCTTTCAAGTTTAGCATAATCATGACATATTATAGGGATCTTCTTATTAATCCTTTCTAATATTTCATAAAACGACCCCGTGTGATCATAATGCCAATGAGATAAAATTAATGCATCTAAATCGAGGAGATTATATCTTCGAATATCTAAGTTATGCAAATAGGTTTTATTAATTGAGCCTGCATCAAATACATACTTTTTAAAAAGTTTTGGATTCAAATCATCATTGCTTTTGCTTACATCATAAATATTAATTAGGAATCCTAATCCATATTCTGCTAAATAACGTGCAGCAAACAATTTGTTTAATTAAATGAATTTCAACCTATACTCGTGGTGGAAATTTTGAAATGGCAAGACACAATTATTTGTCAAAAGGATTATTTCCGTTTTGTACAATAAAAAAACACCCAGTTTTTTCCGTGTATGATTATTTATTGATGATTATAATTTAAATTAATCATAGGACTAATTGCTTTTCCTTTTAACCCATTTTACAATTCCAATTAAAAAATTAAATCGGGGTACTGCTTTCTGATATTTTTTGTAATTAACTCCCCATTTAATTATGTTAAATTCCTCTTCTCCCTTTGTATCAAAATATATGGCTACAAATATTAAGATATTTCCCATGATGGAGATAACTGTATATGGTACAACCATTGCTATACTAAAAATCATGGAAAACCATAAAGGAATGATCGCAAGTAAGCCTACTGTTGGATGTCTCATGATTGCATAAGGTCCACTTTTAATATGGATTATGGGCTCATCACCATCTTTAGTTCCACCTTTTATTCTTCTTAAGTATGCGGCATGACATCCCATTATTATTAAAAATATTAATAAAACCGCCATAATAACCAAAAAAGCGGGATGAAAAACTATAAATGATAAATCTATAAAAGAGTTTAATGCTGAAAATCCCATTAATTTGGCTAAGAATGGAATCAGGATTAAAAAAAAACCAATTAATCCTGTAGGAATCATAACTTTTTTATATTTAGTTTCATAATCCCCATGATGAAGCCCCATTTTGTAGAATTCTTCCCTTGCTTCCTTGGGCAAGATTTCGCCTCTTTTTACCCTCTCGGCTAAATTTATTACAACTCCTTCTTTTTTTTTAGAGTTTTCCATTATGATCTCAGTTTAAATTCATTTCATTATAAGAATTATTCCTATTCTATACGACATTAGTGTAAAGAATTAAAAGAATATAAGATTTATGAATGATTATTCATGATAATTTTAACATTAGTAAATTTAAAACCCGAAGATATATACTAATTTTTTAATTTCCAATATATTTTATCCAAATAGACTATCCTTTCAATTTTTTCCTTAGATTCAAGCACCTCTAACCTTGACAATATCTCATTTTCAAGCAATATTTCTGAAGAAAATGTTCCAAGTATTTGGTCCTGTCTCATAGGATGTCGCTCAATGATAGATAATAATTCCTTTTCAAATTTTGATGAATGAAAACTAAATTTTCCAAACTCTGGGAAATTAATGTAATGATATTTGTTAAATAGTTCATTAAATGATGATATAATGGATTTATCAGGAATCTCCACCCACTTTTCAGCAGGGGGTCTTATAGGAACGTTAATATCTATCCTATCAGGCTTGATTAAATCAACTTTTTCTTTTATCTTCAATAATTCTTCTTTTAAATCATTAATTCCCTTAATTAACATTATTTCGATCCAGAACTTACCCTTATGTTCTTTTTTAAAGTCTATAAGACCTTGAATTACCTCATTATATTTAATAGAAGGATGTGGACGGTTTATTTTGATGAATGATTTATGATCTCCAGCATCTAAGCTAGGTAAAACAACATCAGCAAGCATTAATGCATCTTTAACATCATTATCATATAATAAAGACCCATTTGTAATTACGCAAACTGGTTTACTTGAAAATTCTTTAGCTTTCAATATCAATTCTTTTAAATATTTGCATAATGTGGGTTCTCCACTTCCAACAAAGATTATATAATCGATATTTTCTTCGTTTTGTTCAATTGCTTCCTTCATTTCAGCAATTATTTCATTTTCAGGAAAAAAAATCTTTTTATCATTTGTAAAATTTGTAGTTTTTCCTAATCTATCAATAAAAAATATATCCTTGTCAACAATAAACAGGGCTCAAGAATTAATGTCAGTTTATAATATTCGTCCAAGAGATGCGATTCATGCAGCTTGTGCATTAGAGAACAATACTAATATAATTTGTAGTTTTGATGATGATTTTGATAAAATTAAAGAAATAAAAAGAATTAAACCTCAATAATATGAATATTCCTGGTTTAATAATAAATATATTATTTTAAACAATAAAATGCTTTCATAGTTAGATTAAGAGAAAAAGTAGCATAAATGTGAGTGTTGTTAAATTGTTATCTATTGTCTTTAATGTTAATTAAAGACTATTTATCAGTGAAATTATTATTCTCCCATCATTTTCTAATGACTTTCCCTGAATTAGAACCATCCTATTAATCCAACAATATTCTCTAAATCACTTTTTAAATTAATCTCCATCAAGTGAAAATAAATTCAGTAATTCTCTTTTGCCGATATTGATTTTGATAAAAAGTGTCCTTATTCCCCGATTCTTTTCGAGATAAAATCATCGCTTTATAGGAATTTATACGTTTAATTTCCCTTATCATTGAATTTATCATAAGAATTAGATCATTTTTAAAAAAACTCAAGATGTCAGATAAAATAAAGGAATTATCATATTAATGATAAAAAATGATTATAATAATAAAAAAGAAATGTTCTAAACATAAATATATTCTTAAAATTAATCTTAATTACATTTATTCTTGATTTAATAATAAGATCTTATCTTTGAGAGTAAATCTCTATTTTAATCTTTATTTATTAAGAATAAATTAAAGAAAAAATACTCAATTTTAGGCTTAACTAAAAATTTAAAAATGAATAATAATTATAATATTATGAAATTAAATTTTTTTTAATTATAAGAATCACAATGGAACCACATAATAAAATTTTAGCTAAGAATAACATGGAAGGTTTACCATTAATAAAGTGTTTAACTGAATGTGAAAAAGGAGAAGAACTTATTGTATTGAGCGTAGTTGCGGGATTTAAAGCAAAAAAAAGACTTGCAAATTTAGGAATTCTCCCTGGTGTTAAAATAATTAAAAAACAAGTGGCTCCTTTTCGAGGTCCTATTGAGATAATTGTGAAAGGGTCATCAATAGTTATTGGTAGAGGATTAGCAACTAAAATTATGGTGAAATGTATTAGTTCTTGTATAAAATAAATAATTCAAAATGCCACTTATATACACTTCTCTATAGCCAAATATGTTAATAAAAATTCGATTAATTTAGAAAGAAAAATGTATTGTAAAAAAGCTACAAAAAAACAAACTGAAAAAGAAAGCAAAACTAAAGATATTATTAATATTGCTTTAGCAGGTAATGCCAATGTCGGGAAATCCGTAATCTTTAATCAGCTGACAGGCCTTTCCCAAACAATTGGAAACTGGCCTGGAAAAACTGTAGAACGAATGGAAGGATATTTAAATTTTTTAGGCTATCGTTTTAATATTATTGACTTACCGGGTATTTACTCCCTTTCAACCTACTCATTAGAAGAGATTGTAAGTAGAGAATTTATTGTTTCAGATGAAGTTGATATCATCATCAATGTAATTGATGCAACTAATCTAGAACGCAATTTATTTTTTACATTCCAGTTATTGGAATTGAAAGTACCCATGATATTAGCTATTAATCAAATGGATATTTTACATAAAAGAAATATTAATCTAGATTTTCAAAAACTAGAAGAGATTTTCAAGTTACCTGTTATTCCTGTTGTAGCAGTTCATGGAAAGGGAGTGCATGAATTACTTGAAGAAGCGATAGAATTAAATATTTATCGTCAACCTCGTGCT
This sequence comes from Promethearchaeota archaeon, assembly GCA_016839905.1. Next base: position 48,015 of record JAEOTJ010000055.1, read on the forward strand.
CATTATATAGAGGATGGCAAAAAAGTTCACGAAGAATTAACTTATGATCAAAAACTAATGGAAGAAACTCAAAAGGAAATCGATAAGACTATTTCTATAAAGGAGGCTTTTCAATTTCCTGATTTATATTCCATCCTTTCTTATGGTAAAGAAATAGAAATAAAAATTAAAGATATTATTAAAAAAATTGATGATTATCAAGAGTATTTCTCGCAATACAAATATCCTTCACGATTTTTAGCAATTAAAATCCTAGAAAATGACGAGGAAATTAAACACATTTTTGAAGGAAACGAAAAAGCTCGTAAAATAATTGAATTAGCAGATAATTATCGGAAAGAGTTAGAAGATTTTCATGGAGAAGACATTAACACCGTAATTTCTTCTGAGATTTATAACAACATTCATAAAATAACTGAAATAGTAGTAAGAATCAAATCCAAAAAAGAAGCAAAAAAAATCACCATTGCTGATAAACTTGACCACTTGACAACCCATTCTTTTTGGGGTTATATAATTTTATTATCAGTACTTTTTGGATTATATTATTTTACATTTCTTATTGGAAATTTTTTGGGTGGATTAATAGATGATAATTTTAGTACTTGGAGTGAAATAATATATGGAATTTATGGTGAAGGGGATATATGGATCTTGATTCTATGGGATGGTGGAATGGGAGGATTTTTTGGAGCTATTGCGGGTGTTTTAGTATATGTGATTCCGTTTTTTCTATTAATTGAAATTTTACAGGATTCCGGGTATTTACCTCGGGCGGCATTCCTCATGGATAAATTCATGCATTTATTAGGAGTTCATGGAAAAGCAATAATTCCCATGATTTTAGGTTTTGGATGTAATGTACCTGCTTGTGCTGGTTGTAAAATAATGGAAACGGAACGGGAAAAGAAGATCTCCGTGGCATTAACTTCCCTTATGCCCTGTGCTGCTGTAATGGTGGTAGTCTTAGGATTAGTTGGTAGATATTTAGGTCTTGGCTGGATTTTATTTTTATTAATGATTAATTTCTTAGTCATAATTCTTGTTGGTAGAATATTAAATAAAGTAATGCCCGGAGAATGTACTGAACTAATCATGGAAATGCACGAGTATCGAAAACCTAATACTGGAGTTATAATAAAGCAGACTTGGGTCAGTTCTAAAGAGTTTATATTCAAGTCCTTGCCTCTTATAATAATTATTGGTATTATCTTAGAGATAATGCTTATTTTGAGTCTTTTAGATCCTATTAATTTTGTTTTATTTCCAATAACAGTAATATGGTTAGGTTTACCCCTGATTACAGGAGTATTTTTAATTTACGGAATTTTGCGTAAAGAACTTTCTTTAGTGCTTCTTGCTGTCTTAGCTAATTCCATGGGATTGACTCTTTTAGAATTATTAACTCCTATCCAAATGATTGTCTTCTGTTTAGTAACAATGCTATATGTACCGTGTTTTGCTACTATTATTATCATTGCAAGAGAGACAAATTGGAAATATGCGTTGCAAATTTCCGCAATCGAAATAAGTATTGCATTATTAATTGGCGGAATCATTAATTGGGGCTATTTTTTCTTTACAAGTGTTTAAGAGTTATTTTAAATACTCTCATATTTAATTATATCTTCTAATGATTCAAGATCTGTTATTTCAGATTCCACAAATTCACTTTGAAGTATTATAGAGGGCCCTTTATTTAATTCTCTTTTGAGAAAAATTTTATCAATATGCTTTGTGATTAACCATTCTGAAACTAAAATTCCTTTTCTTTTTTCTTCATTTATAAATTTATTAGCATAAATCTCATAATTTAATAAAGATCCATCTTTAAACTCTAAAATCACAAAAAAAGGAGCATCCCCAAAATGCTCTGCAATTCTGGAGGTGAGTGCCTTATTATTTTCCAGAGGTAATCCTATTTTAATAATTGATAAATTTTGTCTATGAGTAATTAAAATAATTTTAAATATTTCAGGAAAATTATTCTGTATGCTTTTAATTAAAAGTTTTTTTAAATTCTCAATTTGATGTAATCTAAAATTTTTATTTAATATTATTTCCAATTCTAAAATAATATATCTTCCATAAGATCTTAATGCCATCTTCTCAATTTTATTAATATGTGGGGTGGTTTCAATAAGTTTATAAAGTTCTGTTTGTTTTTCAAAATCTATTACAGCGTCTAATAATGTTTTTATAGATATAAGAAATATTTCATATCCTCCTTTAACTATGAAGAAGACTATAATTATTCCAAATATTGAATCAAAAATATAAAAATTGAATAAAACCCCAATAAAACTTAATAATACAGAGATTGAAATAAAAATGTCATAATATTTTTCCTTTACTTGAGAGTTGATAATTGGTGATCCTGTTTTTTTCCCCATTTTTTTTAATGAAAACATTAGGACTATTGAAAATAATATAGATATAATTAAAAAAATAAATATTAATGGCGAAAAATGTACTATACGATAATTACCATTATAAAAGTCAATAATATTTGAAAAAGAACGAATTAAAATACTAAATGCGGTAAAAAAGATAAGTAATGAAATGAAGAGGCTTATGATATTCTCCATTTTATAATATCCGTAAGGAAATTTTTTATTGGGTCTTTTATGAGCAAAGATTATCCCGATGAATGCTGTAATATTCATGACAACATCCGTCAAATTATCAAATGCATCTGCTTGAAGTGCTAAACTATTAGTAATAATGCTAAAAATCAGTTTGAGTAAAAAAAAAGAAAAACTGAATAAAAATAGTAAAAAATTTAAAAATAATGGTTCTTCATAGAATTTGAGTTTATTTTTTTGTTCTAACATTTATATTTATTTTTTTTCTAAATTTTTCACCAGATATTCGACAATAATATGTTAATAATTCACGACCGCTAAATTTATATTTGTGAAAAATATATCAATATATGAACATGCCTATTTCTGTTTCAAAATACTTGCCGCGTCATA
>JAEOTJ010000485.1 GCA_016839905.1 Promethearchaeota archaeon
ATTATGTCTTCCTCATCGAAACTACCACTCCACGTTTCTCTAATTATTACAAAATTATCTTTATCTCTATTAGGATTTATTACGGAGTGATAGCTATTTACTGAGTTCTCAAATATACTACCATTTTCTACATAGTAATGAACTCTATTCCCGCTAATAATAATTGGCTTACCATTGATAATTTCCCAGGATTCACTCCTCTTTTTATGGATTTGAAAAGAAATACCCAGCTGCGGTTTAATGAATATTAAACTAAATTCATCATATGTAAATTTAAAGCTATACCACTTAGGGAGAGTATCTATATATCCTTCGGGCACGGAAAAGATTTGTTTAAAGTCGTCAGGTTTATAATTAATCTTTTCTGTATTGGTGTACTTATATGGATCATATATAACTTCATGATCTGAAATATTTCCATTATAGGATAGTTCGATTGTATTTGCTCCATTATTTATTATCATATAGTGACTATTAGGCTCTATAATTAAATCTGATTGAGATATATATTCGGTTTTAAATTTATTACCATTAATAAGAAAAATATTCGTAATTTCATTTTGATCAATAGTAATTCTCAGTACTTCACTTCCGTTTTTTCTTAATTTTGTCCCTCGCTTAGCAGAAAGTAGTTCATTTATCAAGTTTATTCCTCAGAACTTTTAATTATCATATGTAATTCTTTAAAACGTTTATTTATCTCTTCAGTATATGGCATTGATTCTTGAGCGCCTTTTCTAGTAACAGCGATTGAAGCTGCAGCTGTTGCATATATAACAGCGTCTACGATAGATTTGCCTTGACATATCTGATTAGCAAGGACTCCGTTAAAACAATCTCCAGCCCCTACTGTATCTATAGCGTTTACTTTAAACGCAGGAATTTCTGTTATTTTATCTTTCTCTCCATCGTAAATTATTGAGCCTTTACTTCCTAAAGTAGTAATTACAATTTTTACCCCTAATTTTGTAATATCCTTTGAAGCTTGAATGATATTTTCTTTTACTTCTGAGGTTAAATTACTGAATCCCAAAGAAGAATGCAAACGGAAAAGTTCACCTTCATTTGGAATAAGAATATCAATATTTTTAAAAACTCCAATAGGAATTGGTTTCAATGGTGCGGGATTTAGAACTTTATACACGTCTCCTTCAGAGGCAATCTGAAATATTTCTTCAATAGTCTCAACGGGTATCTCCATTTGAACTACTAAGACCTTAGCATTTCTTATGATTTCTGCATTTTTTATTATATCAGATTTAGTTAAATGAAAATTTGCTCCTGGAGCTACACTGATCAAATTTTCTCCGTTTTTATCAATTAAAATGAAAGCTACGCCGCTAGAGTGGAATGGATCTCTAATAACGTGATCCATATCAATTCCCTCCTCTGTTAATCTAGATAGCATTTGATCTCCAAAAGAATCCGTTCCTATTTTTCCAATAAAAATAGTATTCGCACCTGATCGTACTGATGCTACTGCTTGATTTGCACCTTTTCCTCCCAAAAATTGCTCAAATTTGCCTCCAGTCACAGTCTCTCCAGGTTTAGGAAGCCTCTGTATATATATATTTAAATCCATGTTACTGGAACCAATAATTAAAACATACTCTTCTTTAGGGTCCTGTTTATTCATAGATATTATCCTTCAGACTTTAATATTATAAATATTTTAATCAATTATTGGGTTTATTGATTTTTTTAATAATCTATTGTTAATAGATCTTATCGTAACTATCGAATGGTTTTTATTCAAAAGATGGTTCTTATTTAAACATTAAATGCTTTAATTTTAAAGCATTTCAAAATTCAACAATAATAAAAAATTAAAACATTAAGGTTTTTAGAAATGGCAAAGGATAAAATAATTGGATTATTAATCATGCTTGTTGGTGTAATAATCGCTATCGTTTATACCTTAGGTTCAGTCGTTGATCTCTATATGGAAACTTTAGGTGGTGTTACCGGAGGTTTTGAAGTTAAATTCTTAACAGATTTATTCGGTGTTGATTTGTTTTCATGGAGATTATTTGTTGTTGCCCCACTCTGGTTACTTGTAATCCTTGTTTGCATTATAGCAATTTGGATTGGGTACAGCATGTTGACTACTCCTGCTCCAGTCCCCTTGGAAGAGCTCGAAGAAGAACTTGCAGCTGAAGAGGCCGCCGAGAACGATTAAAATTATAAAATAATAATTTAATTTTTTTTCTTATTTTTTCATTAATTTGAACATTCAAGTTCATATTTAAACTTCTAATTTAGTAAACTTGGCTTCTAAATTATTCAAATTAATATGAATAAGAGAATTATTGGGAATTTCCTTCATTTTAGGTTTTAAAGGAGATGTACTTGCTAAAACTGAACCATTATCTCTCGTAATAAATAATGTGCGATGCCTTCCTGAGAAGTTTTCGTTTTGATATTTGATAATAATACACTCTTTTGAATTAAATAAGAATGCATTTGCACCTAGGCCTATTTCAATATTTTTTAAGACGTTTTCCAATGTATTTTTTAGATTTAAGCCTTGTTTTAAGTTATCCATAATGTAGCATAAATATTTGCGGGTATCCAAATTTGTTTCTTTAAAAATAGTAGCCAATTTAGGATTAGCAATCTTTGATGTGAAAAAATTAGTAATTGTACCGTTATGAGTTAGAAGATATTTCTCGTTTATATTTATTGGATGGATATTCTCTGAGTTTTTTAACCATGGATAAGCTTTTCTCGCGTGGATGAGTAAAAATCGAGTTTTAATTTTCGTAAGATTTTTCCAATCTGCATGATAAATTGGTGTAATATCTCTTTTTATAACAAGAGTTTTAGAATCTTCTTTAGAATCTTCTGGAATATAGGCAAAACCCCAACCTAAATGGTGATGGCCAAGGAGATTGTATTTTCTAAAATATTTCCAATGACAAGAGGATATAAATTTTTTTAGGACATTTAAATCTATATTAAAGGGCTCTAATGCACATTGAAAAAACATTCGACACATAATGAGTATAG
>JAEOTJ010000041.1 GCA_016839905.1 Promethearchaeota archaeon
AAATAAGATTCCGCCAGAGTAATCTTCTTTTGTTTTACTATGAGCAGTCCCATAAAGTATGATATCAACAATTCCTAAAAATTCATTAGGGCAAGGTCCCGGAAACGCTGCAATCCCATTGAGAGAGACTTCTGTAAATTTCCGAACCGTTTTTGGAGGAGATAATCTAAAGGAGAATATTCCAGCAATTCCGCTCATTAACGCCTTGGTAGCTGTAGTTACCACATCAACATCTTCAAACTGGATTTTTTCTCCATCAGCTATTTTATCTATAAGCTCTTGGACAGTATAAATTCTTGCCGATCCTTCTTGAATTTTTGTGTTTATTTCCGTGAGAGTTCTTTTCTTAGCCACAAGAGACACTTAATATTTCCAAAATAATATCCATTTTAATATTTAATCATAATAAAACTTTTTTATTATATTAGTAATTACAAATCTTAAAGTTATGATATAAATTATATTTGACTCTTCAATGGTTTTTTTGCTTTGTCATATTTTGAATCAAGGTTAAGAGTAAATTTTGATGATCTCAACGAAATTAAGAAAAAATTAGAGCTTTGTGAGAAACTTGGAATAAAAAATCTAATTTTAGAACCTAAAGAGGATATTCAAAACATCTCTTTAGAGATTAAAAGAATTATTAAGGACACTACAAAAATAAATATTTATTATAGACATACCTTAAATCCAGATAATTTACAAGATTTTAAGAAAAGTATAAAAAGATTTAATAACCATCCCGAGATTCTATCAGTAGAAACTTCAAATAAAGATATCCAAATTCATGCGGCAAGAGATTCTCGAGTAGATCTAATTTCCTTTTCTCATCCAGAGATAATTAAAACTCTTTCTAATGGAGTAATTTCATTGGCCAAGCAAAATAAATCTTTTATAGAATTTTCTTTATCCTCTATTATGGTAAAAAATAGGTCAATTCAATCAAAAAATTTTAGGAAATTATATCGTTTTATACATAAAGTTAGAAAATTGAAAGGTTCCTATATTCTCAGTGGAGATTTCAATGATTTATTTGATATTAGGCACCCAAGAGCATTAATAAGCATATGCTATACTTTATTAGATATTCCATTAGCAGAATTAAAAAGTGCTTTTAAAGAAAATCCCCTAAAGCTATTAAAAAGGATTGAAAAAAGACAAGATAGCGCCATTTTAGAAAATGGAGTTAAATTAATTAGTAATGGAGGATTTTAATGTTAAAAATAGAGAGGCAGAGATATATTCTTTTCCAAATTTTGAAGGAGGAGGGTTTTCAAATTGATCAGCAAGAACTATTAAAGTCTATTTGGCAATCAATTTGGAGATATTTTGGCATGAGAGAAGCTAATAAAACAGGTCTATGGTTATTAGAATTAGGTGAAGATTATGCCATAATCAGATGTTCAAATGTGACAAAGGAAATAGTCTTAACTGCATTAGCATTAATAAAAGAAGCGAAAGGAAAGAATGTAATTTTCTCACCCATAAAGACATCTGGTACTATAAAAGCTATAAAAAAAATTAAAAATTTAAAAAATAAATAGCTATTTAGCTATTATATAAGAATGAGAAATAAACACCTAACTAAGGCTTATATTCAACGTAAAGTAGATGCTGATGGTTCACAGATAAATTTAAATATTTCTATACCAAGCACAATTGGATTAAAAAATTATCCATTTTTCTTAATTATTCAGTCCACGAGTAAAGATTGTACAAAATTGACAATATACCCTATGTTCCGGAAAAAGATAATAAAACTAAGTTTATTTGGGCAAAATATTTCTGATGAGGTAATTAATGTTTTATCAAAAATTCTCAAAAGATATGAAATCATACATAGTAGTGGGTTTTTAATGAAACAAAAGCAGTTATTTTATGAATGTTATTTTAATCTAAGCTTTTCGGATGTGAAATCTAAAGATTTAAAAACCTCTTTAGATAAAATTAAAAATATATTTAAAGAAATTAAAATTGAAGAAATCGGACTTAATAATTAGTAAAAAATATTAAATATGAAACTTTGGAAGGTCTTCTTAAAATTTGACAAATTAAATTCTGAAAAAGAATTGGAATTATTTGATGCGAAGTCCTATTTCGGGGGATATCTAAAAATTAAAAGGAGTTATTTTAATAAGTTGATAAAAGTTATTAATATGACTAAGAAATATTCTACAAGAAGTGCAATTGAGAAAGTAATTGGTCCTGATGAGGTTGATTGGACTTTAAACCCATGGATGCTCATTCTTATAAAAGATAATGAGAAAGGAAAAAGATTTTGGCTTTTTATAAAAAGGGAAAAAGATTTATCTGGGCATCTTGTTGCGATTGGACCAAAACCATTCGTGGATTATAATGAAACTAATTCAGAAGCTAAGCGAGAAATAAAACAAATAATAAATTATATTATTGCATATTTGAATAAATTTCAAGTAATTATTTTGCTTCCGAATTATCTTCCTTAAATAATTGAAATGTTCTTTACTTTTAAGAAATTAATTCTTAATCTAGTAAAAGTCAATGTCCTCTCGATAAATAAATTTTAAAATTCCTTATCGTTGAGATAATCTAACTCTAATAAATATTTGTATTTCCACTGGACTAAACAAAATACAGTAACAAAATTTTAAATTAAAATTAAATTATCAATTCTAAAGTGAAGTATATGGGAATAAGAAATTTTTAAAATTTTATGAGTTTTTTATCGTGAAAAAGCATAAGGTCTTCGTGTTAACAATTGCTTACATTGTCTATTTGTTGATAGTTACAAATTTTTTGATTATAAATACTAATGCCGCGGTAGAAGATATTGAACCTGATTTTGGATTTGCTCCTGAAATTGATGGTGATATTGAAAGATCTAATAAAGAATGGGAAAATGCTTCAAAAGAGGTAATTCAATTAAAATCTGAAAGCCCATCAGATGAAGGAATACATACTGATATATGGGTAATGCAAAACGAGTCAGATCTTTATATTTCTATTCAATTTGAGTTAGAAAATCATGCATCAAGAGAATTTATAGCGATTATAATATCAGAAAGTGATTCTGAGAGTAATTCATCTTTTTATGATGCAAAAATCGTTCAATTTTATGATCTAGGGGGTCCTAGCGAGGAATATAGATATAGAGATTATTATTTAATAGATGGACGGTTTTTTAGAGACAATGAGGATAATGGAGAGGGTGCAGCAGATTTGGATGGATATAAGATGATTTATGAATTTAGAATCCCCGTCAACGGATCGGAGGAGGATGATCGAGATGTTGATTTAGAGTTTGGAGAATCATACGCTTTCAAGGTACTTTATGGAGAGAATGATAATTATGATGATATCCTAAATGAGAAAAGTAATATTGTTAAAATTGATATAGAATATCCAAAAAGTGAAAGCATGCCATTATGGCAAAAAGTTGTATTTATTTTGGCGATAATTGCTTTTGGAGCTATTGGGGGGCTATATGGATTATATATTTATAAAGTGCTTTTAATAAAGAAAAAAATAGGTCGGATAAAAGAATAATGTCAAAATTTAAAAATAAGCCAAAAAAGACTTCGAAATCAAAAAGAAATTTGATAAAAGAAAGTGATGAAATAGTTATTTTAACATCTTTAAAAACTTCAGCTATCTTAGCAGGGGTATTCTTAACTTTGTCGCTTTTCTTCAACACAGAAATAATTAAATATTTTATGAACCGTGGAATTTATTGGGATATTTTAGATGTATCAATTAAAGTAAGTCTCATTTTACTAGGCTTCCTTTTCATGATAATTAGCCTTGGAAATTTTAAGGACTTAACAGGAAAACCAGTAGGACTAAAAGAAATTTTATTGCTAGTTGGCCTTTCTTTGGTACAAACTATGAAAAATCTTTATGTGTTTATTTTTACACTAATTGGCCTTAGTTTATTATTAATCTACTTATATTTAATTCAAGAAAGTAAAATTTAAGAAAACCCATTTTTCTTAA
>JAEOTJ010000486.1 GCA_016839905.1 Promethearchaeota archaeon
TCATGGTACTGCCGATTGGATTGTAAAAGTAGAAGAAGGTAAATTAATTTATCATTCAATTCCGGAAGGTGTTGAAAAGGAATTAATTCTTATAGAAGGGGCAGGACATAATAATATCTTCTCTTATGGTGTCGAGTATTTTATACCCTTAAAAAAATTTATTCAAAAATATAAAGACTGATAAAAAAAAACATTATGATATTTTTCGAGATTTTATCAAAGAAAATTGGTTTCTCTCGTATTGGACGATTTCCCAAATCAAATATATTAAAAAAACACTTAATAACCCCTCACATACTAATCCCAATTAATAAGACATTAATGAAACAGTTTAATTTTCTTAAGGAATTCTTAGACCACGATACATTCATCATAAATGATGAAAAATTCCTGAAAAGGGACTTTTTATTAGAAAAGTTCAAAAATGGGGGAGTGATTTATACCCATAATGGAACTCTGGATGAATTTCATAACATTTTTGAGAAGAAGTTTAATATTTTTAAAGAATATAATATATTTGCATCCTTTCCGTTCAATGTACCAACAACTACAATCAGTAAAGAATTTGCAGAAAGAGAAATTGAAGAATATCTAAGTAAAGTGGAAAATATATTAAAAAAATATTCATATTTTTATTTTGGGCTAAACATTAAGCTGTTTGGTTATCCTGAATTAATTAATAAATATATACCTCTTATTCAAAAGAATGAAAAGATACGAGTATTAAACCTAGCTGATTTATTTGATAATTTTAAAGATTTTAGAGGCATTATAAAAGTTGTTGTTAAAATTAAACAAGAACTTGATAACAATATAGCAATTTTAGCTTCTGGCCGGATTATTCCTAAATATTATCCCATTTTAGTCTATTTAGGTGTTGATATAATTGATACTTCTTATCTTCTATATATATCAGCCGAAAATTTTTATGATACAATTGAATACCTATTACCAATTTATAAAATCAAGAAATTACCATGTTCTTGCATTGCTTGTAGAGGCAAATTAAAAAATCTAATAACTGAAAAGCATTCCTCCGAAAAAATTGATTTATTATGTCTCCATAACCTAATCATGGCAAAAACTTACATGAATAAGATTATACAATACCTTAATTATGAAGATTTTCGTGCATTTGTAGAAAAAACCTCTCTAGATGATACTAATATCATTTCTTTACTGAAGATATGTGATAAAGAATACTATGATATTTTAAAGAATGAAACACCCATAACTCAAAAGGTTCAGAAGGTAAATTGTCTCGGTCCTTCTTCATATTATAGACCTGATTTTCAAACTTTTAGGAAAAGAATAGTAGAACGATTTAAACCGGAACCATGGACGAAGATTATTATACTTCTCCCTTGTTCTGCTACAAAACCATATTCAGAATCCCCCTCACATAAAAAATTCTTGAGTATTCTTAGGAAGTTTCCCGAGTTCCCCAGTTTTCAAGAAATAATTATAACATCCCCTCTTGGTGCAATTCCCAGACAATTGGAGAATGTATATCCCGGGAATTCTTATGATATTTCGGTTACAGGAGATTGGGACCATGAGGAAATTCAAATAGCGTCAAATATGTTTGAAGAAATTATTAAAAAATATGATAAAAACATCCCTATTATAGATCATTTAGGTAGAGATAGAGTTGCGGTAGGGATTAATACAGATTCTTTTTTAGGCCATGAGCTCCATTATTCATCTCATAAAGATAGCACATCTAAAAAATCACTTCAAAATTTAGAAAAAGTAATTCAGAGATTACTGGATAAAAATAGTTCACATATAGAAGTAGATAAAGGGTTAACAGATACCTGGAGTAGAAAGTTTAGGAAAATTTTAGATTATCAGTACGGGATAGGTTCCGGAGAAAAAGTCATTCCAAATGGCATTAAAATTAGGAAAAATAGGGAAAATACAAAGATTCAACTAGTGGAATCTAATTCAAAAACAATTTTAGGAAATTTTAGAATCGATACTGGTCAAATTGCTTTATCATTAAAAGGAGCAGCAAAATTAGTTCCTTTTGATGAGTGCTCAAAATATTTAGTTTTTGATGGAGAAAAAATAGAGGGTAATACTCTTTTTCGCCCCGGAATAATCGCCCACAGTCAAGATTTAATGCCCGATGAGATTGTTCTAATTTTTAATAAAAATAAGACAGATATTATAGCTTTTGGACAACTACTAGTAAGTAGTAAATTTATCCAAAATTCTAAGTCAGGGAGAATAGCTAAGATTTATGATAAAAAATGATATACTTTCAGAGAAAATTAAGAATTTAAGAAAAAAAGCTCTGAAAAAGAGAAAAGACCAAGATTTAGATGAGCCTATTTCTTTTTGGATTAAGGAGGATCGACTTATTAACGAGATTGGAAAAGAATTTACGATTATTCTTAGATCTAAGGGTTGTAATTGGGCTCTTGGTGAAAGCGGTGGATGCTCCATGTGTGGATATGTTCAAGACTCAAGTAGTAAGTATGTCCAGCCAGAGCAACTTATTAACCAATTTGATTACGCTTTCCAAAGAAGACTAGAAGAAATCCGGAATGATAATAATAATTATATAATTAAAATATTTAACTCAGGATCTTTCTTTGATGATAATGAAATTATGCCAAACATTCGCACTCATATTTATAAAAAAATCAATGAAGTTAAAAATATAAAGGAAATTGTTGTAGAATCACGTCTGGAATATATTAATAGAGATATATTATCAGATATGAATACCCACATGAATGATAAATATATAGAAATTGGAATAGGACTTGAAACAACCAATGATTATATCAGAAATAATTATATTAATAAGGGATTTTTATTTGAACAGTTTAAAGAAGCTTTAAAATTATGTAAGGAATATGATATCGGAGTAAAAGCTTATTTATTATTTAAACCTCCCTTTCTAAGCGAACAAGCAGCCATAGATGATTGTTCAATGTCTATTCAAACGCTTCTTCCGTTAGGTGTAAATTCAATCTCAATTAATCCTGTAAATATTCAAAAGGGCTCGTTAATAGAAAATCTATGGTATCAAAAGAGATATCGCCCTCCATGGTTTTATTCTCTATTCAAGTGCCTTAAAAAAGTATTAAAACAAGATTTCAAAAAAACGAGAATATTATGTGATCCATCAGGATCTGGAACGAACAGAGGTATTCATAATTGTCATAAAAGAGAGTGCAATGAATCCATGAAATCTTCTCTTCGAGAATTTATCCTAAATCAAGATGTAAAAAAATTAAAGAAAATTGAATTTGAATGTGATTGCAAATTAAAATATCACTTGCAGAAAGACTATTGGTAAAGATAAAAACAAATATATTTGAATTAGTTAGTTATCATCAATATTTATGCTTTTATTAGAGTTTTAATAAGGATTTAATTTTTTTTTTACACATTTTAACCATTAATCTTATATGTTAACAATCAATCAATACTATTATATTAAATAATTCATCGTGATCTTTGGTTATATCTTGAATAAATGGGTAAAACTAAATTTTTCTTACCTTGGAGAATCAAAGAAAAAACATTGTATTTTCCGAGCAAGAACATGGAATAAAAATCAAAACAAAATTTTAAAAAAATCAGTTTATAATGAGACATATACAAAAGTTGGGTTCATCAAGGATATATTTGGTCCAATAACAAAACCTTTTATTTCGATTAAATCTTTAGAAACCTTTAATCCGAACGACCCACTTTATACAAAATTATGATAATTATTTATATAATAAGAAGGTGTAAAATATTTCAAGCTGGCAAGAAGTAAGAAAAAGTAAAGAACATATTAATGAGGAAACTGATAGATGTTCTGAATGTGGTACGCTAGTTTTTTATGATGAGAATCGCGGGCTTTTAGTATGTGAAAAATGTGGATTAGTTCATTATGAAAAATACATAGACCGCGGACCAGAATGGAGAGCGTTTGATGCGGATCAAAAAAAGAAAAGAACTAGGACTGGAGCGCCCATGACATATATGATACATGATAAAGGGCTTTCGACGATGATAGACTGGAAGAATCGGGACATATTTGGGAAGGAAATCCCTGCCAAATTAAGGGGGCAGATTTATCGGCTCCGAAAATGGCAAAGTCGAATACGAGTCTCAGATGCAACTGAAAGAAACTTAACTTTTGCATTAAGCGAACTCGATAGAATGGCATCAAATTTAGACCTTCAAAAGAATTTACGTGAATGTTCAGCAAAAATATATCGTGATGCTGTAGAAGCTCACTTGATCCGTGGTAGAAGCATCGAAGGTGTAGCTGCAGCTTCCTTATATGCGGCGTGTAGAATGTATAAAGTACCAAGGACTTTAAATGAAATTGCTGAGATTGCTCGAGTCGATAAAAAGGAAATTGGAAGATCATTTAGATTTATTTCAAATGAATTAGGTTTAAACTTAAATCCCACTAAACCTTTAGATTATTTATCCAGATTCATATCAGAGTTAAGTCTATCTCAGGATTGTTTAAAACTTACTAAAAAAATTGTAAAAACGGCAGAAATGCGAGGTTTAACTTCTGGAAGAGGTCCAACAGGAGTGTGTGCTGCTGCAATATATGCTGCGAGTATACTTTCTAAAGAGCGGAGAACTCAAAGAAAAATCGCAAAAATTTCACAAGTAACAGAAGTTACGGTCCGAAATAGATTTAGCGAGCTAATAGAAAACCTAAACCTTGGTATTACATTAAAAAAGAATGGAAAATAATTTTTTATATAATTCTCTTTCCTAATTCATTAATTATATGAGATCTTTGTTTAATTACCCAAAGATGGCCATAATCACCATAGATACTATTACTAAAACACATAAAGCTAATAAAATCGACCATTTTTGATTTTTTTTTCTTATTTTTCCTTCTATCATAAAAATTAATGAAACTAATATAAGACATATTAATATTCCTCCTAAAGAAATTATCATCCCCATTCTTATTTCATAAGAATCCTTGAAGTTGTTGATAATAAAATCGTTTATAAAGAGAAACATTATTCCTATTATAATTAAGAATATAAACGTGCACATGCTTAAAAGAGAAATTAAGGCAGAAGATATTGGATGTTCTCCTTTTTCCCTAGGGATACTTACTAAATCAGAAGGATCAAATCCATAGTTTACATTAGTATCCATGCGTTCTTCTGAGGGATCACCTAAATCATCCTCGTCAAAATCAAAATCATGCTTGTCAAAATCAAAATCATCCTTTTTTTCTTTCTTTGTTTTTTTCTGCGTTTTTTTCTTTTTTTTTTTATGTTGATCTAAATATTCACCCGGATCACCTAAATCTTCATCAAAATCCAACTATAAAAACACCTAATTCTTATTCTTCATATTAAGTATAATAAGTTTTTGCTTGACATAAAATTATTCATAGAAACTATATATCCAACACGATTTTTTATTCAACTAAAAAAAAGAAGATGAGATTGTAGCCCATCGTTGTATTGCTCTTCAGGGCAGGAACTTATGATTTATTCCTAGTATATATTTTTTTTACATTTTTAAAGGATTCTGTTATTAATTCTTTTAGAACAGGAATTTTCACATCCTCTAACTTATTAATATATAAGCATGACTTGCCTGTTTTATGCTTACCTATTTTATTAAGTAATTCCTCATAATTATCAAATCCATCCATGATATAAACAGAAAGGGATTGTTTTCGTGGTGAAAATCCAATTCGCAACCAATCTGCCTCTATACCACTGATATTTTTATAATGATAACTCCCAAAACCTACGATGCTATCCCCCCATATTTTAGGCTCTTCCTTAGTTATTTCCTTCATAAGTTTTAAGATTTCAAAACTATCTTCTCTTCTTTTAGGGTTCTCTACTTTTTTAAGAAAATCCTCAACATTGACATCATTTACCTTAGTTTTGGGTACATATTTGGATCCTTTTTTAGGAGATGCTTTTTTCTTTAACATATAATTCATTTAATTAACAAAAATTTAAAAATTTCTTTTATAAAGTATAAGAAATTAAACCTATTTTTGAAAAAATTGAATTTAATTTTAGTTTTAAACAATTTGTAGTAATACGAAGATAATACACCATTTTATGATTTATTTTTCTCATATTTAGCCTATCATACAAAAAGGGATGATAGGTGTAGAAAAATTAATATCATAAAAGAAAAAGATGTGGATAACTTCCTTTCTATAATTGAGAATAATTTCCCAAATTTTATTGCAGGTGTAGTATGCGATCATCATGGCTTCCCGATTGCGTCAAAAATACCTAAAGGATCCAATATCCAAGAAAATGAGTTAGCTCTTCATGCAATCGCAAAAGATAGAGACTTCTTTAATGACCCTAAATTAATGAAAGTTAAAAGAGACCTGAATCAATCGAAAAGGATAAAACTATGCATGTTATTAGAAAAATCCAATAAATATATGAATAGATTTAAAATTTTGAATAAAATCATTGAAACTCAAAATCTCTTTTAATTAACAGCAGGCATGTATATAGAATCTTTATTATTCTATGCCGTACAAAAAATAAGTATTTCACTAAAATTTTTAAATTTCAACTTTATTAATAAATAAAGGAAGAAAGATATAATTTTTAAAAAAATAAATATAGAAGAGTTGTCAAATTATTGAGTTATTCCGAGGATGAGCCCCTATTAGAAAAAATATTGAATATAATTATTAATTGTGCGGCCGGTATAAAGTACGCTTTAATAATTGATGATACTGGAATAACGATATTAAGTCAATCTAAATTTGTGTCGAGTAATGATATATCTGTTGATAAAATTGGAGCAATTGCAGGTGCTGTATTTACTGCGGGTGAAGAACAAGGTCAAATTCTAGGATATGGCAGAATAGCCCTTCAAATCACGGAATATGGCAAGGGGCTTATATTTTCAGTAAAGGCAGGAAAGGGAGTTCTCTGCATTGCCACGGATATAAATGTACAGATTGGATTTATTAGATCTACCTTAAAAAAGTTTGCTCCTAAAATATCAAAAGTTTTAGATAGATACTTAAAGCAGGATCAAGAAGATGTTAATAAAGAATTAAAAGAATTATTTGATCCGAGTTCGGTTGCTTTTCCTTAACTCTTGTTTCTAAAAAATAGAAATTAATGAGGTATTTAAGAAATGGGTGGCATAGAATGTCGTCTAAGACACTAACACAAATTCTCATCTAAAGGATATGCCTAAAATCAAAGATGGTCTCTCGTGCTAGACAATATTTTCTATGCCGGGATGGGAAATAATCATATCCGCAATCTGGGTACCGCCCTAAGCCTCATCGCTAAGGTATTTACCATTGCTAGGTTAAGAGCCCATTTTTCTTGCGGTAGAATTGTTGATCATTAATCTCGAGCTGTTAGCAGATTTTTTGCGCTCATAGTCATCTTTAATAGGTCGTATGAGCCCTCGAAAATCGCATTTTCTCTCTCATCGATGTCCCATTATATTAATAATTACCTTGATTAAAAAATTATTTGTTTTAAAGAAAAGTTTTTCAAGTTAATAATTTGGATTTTTCTTTTAAAATAAGTTTAAAATATATCAAGTTAATATTATAATATTATTTTTTAAAATGAATAGATCGTGGTGAATGATGGTCGATATAATCCTATATAGCACATCCTTATTTTCAGCAATTGTATCCTTTTTTACTGCTTTTATTTTTTTCATTTCTTATAATAAAGAACATAAATCTAATCGTTTAATCTGGTGTTTTGCATTTGTATTGTATGCGATAGGGCATACTATCGTGGCAGTCATCACTGCAATGGAGCTTCCTTCTACTGATCCTTCTTATTTGTTATTAATGTGGCTCTATGTAAATTTAGGAGGTGCAGGAACAACAGGATTAATTCTATTTTCGACATTTTCTTTTATAACAGAAAAACCTTATATACGGGAAGTTTTAACTGGTATGTTTGCATTCCTATATGTTGTAGGTAGTGCATTTTTTGCATTTATGCTCCCTGATGAAAATCCTTTAGCATTCATAAATCCTGGAACACCTTCTCAGCTCGGAAATATGAGTTGGTGGGTTGTAGAGTGTCTTATTCCCGTATCTTTCTTTATTGGAATCATATTCTTAAAATACTTTATAAATTCAAAAAACGTATGGGCCTTATTTGTGAGCATATCGTTCATAATATATGCCATTATACTCTTTATATGGCCGATTCCTGATTTAAAACCAGTATTTTATATTATCCGCGCAGCTTCTGTAGGTTTTCTATGTATTGGAGGAATTTTACTCTCCAGGGAATAATCTAAAAGTTATCAAATTTACTCACGATTATTTTCTTAGATAATTCTTCTTTATTCTTTGCTTTTAAGATGAGTCGAATTGCGTATAGATCATCAACTTTCAATTTTATTTTCAAATGATTTTGAATCTCTTTTAAAATTAGTCTAGTCGGTGTCTCTTTTTTTAAGATCTTTTCCAATAATTCAGCAACTCTTAAAAGGATAGATATCTGCTGTCGTATTAAGATTATTGCTGCTTCATTATCATTAATTTTGATTGCTTCTTTAAGGACTCTGTTAATGGAATTATGGGCTTCATTTGATACTACGCCATTTTCAATTAATCTAAATCTTGTATTAAGGATAAAGGTATTGGATTTATTATCTACACACTCATCTTTAATAAGTAATAAATCATTAATGGGGATTATATCAAGAAAAATTCTATTAATGACGTTATAAAGAGAAGTTGAGGCATCTCTATCTCCACATAGTACAACTTGCTTTTTCTGTAATAAACAAGAGATTATATCAACTAAAATATCTCCAAAAATACTTTGAGCTCCATGAAGGGTCAATCCTTTTGAAGATACTAATTCCATAAGTAATAGCTCCTTTTTTTTATCTTCAAACTCATTAAGTAATTTTAAAACTATTCCTTTTAATTCTTCATATTTCTCTTCAATTTCACTATCCTTTTTGGAAGGAAAATTATCAAGATAAAGACTTTTATATATATTTGATTGAGACATAATTTTATTAGAAGCCATCCTAAGGATTTCGTAAAATGATTCAGATTTCATATCTTTTCCTGTAATTATAGATAGCATTAACATCTCTGTATTCCCTCTTGCCCATTCTGACGGGATTTCAAAAAAGAGATTGATTATTTTAATATTTTCTTTTGCTAAGACAAACTCAAAAAAAGGATTTTCGATTTCTACATCAAATAAACTCTTAATATTATTACTGAGATCTTTTGGAACCATTTCTGGAAATGAAAAAATTATTGTTGGGCCAGAAATACTATGGAAATAAGTTAAAACCAAATACATTATTCTAAGTTTTCATATTGCATTTTAATAGAAAAATAATTATAATATATACCAATTAGAATTTAAATTAAATGGCAAATTTTTTTAATTTTTTTTTTCAGTTATAATCTTGATCTTAATTGAATTGGTTTATTAAATTGATATATATAAATAAAATATTGAATGTACCAAAAATATTATATATAGTGATAATATATATTATTACTACCTATTTTAGGGAAAAAAAATTTACTAAAAAATATTACCCCATCCATAAAGGATGGATTTTTGAAAAATCTAATAACAAATACTTGAGATATTATGTCTCAATTTCTTAGAATAGGATATATAATAAATAAGATAAAAAAAAATAATAAATAGGATAAAAAAAATGAAAAGAATAACAAATAAAAAAAAAATACGTGTTACTATTTTTCTTTCTGGTGTTATCCTTTTTCAGTTGTTAATCGTTGCACTATTGTTTGTCAACATCTCAAAGTTTGCTAACATATCAAACATCGAAGATGTTAATTATGGCAATGAAAATTCTGATGAAACCAATTTTGAAGAGGTTTTTGAATCAGATTTACCAACCTTAACGAGAACGGGATATCCGGTAGTTTTAGATCAATCTAGTGCAGGTGCATTATGGACTGCATTACA
>JAEOTJ010000487.1 GCA_016839905.1 Promethearchaeota archaeon
GGTAGACTTCCATTGGAAATAAGTGGAAAAAAATAATAGTTAAATAATAAAAATTAGAAGTAAATATTTATAGAAAAAGATTCAGTTAAAGGGGATTTAGAGTTCTACTTCCTTTGAAACTGATAATTAGGATTGTATAGATTGTCATTTAAATATAAGAATTTCTAACTCGATGTACTTTAGAAAGATTAATAATGCTCAACTTTGGGAAAAGATTCGCAAGTTAAGAGAATATATTCAATCCTTAAAGGATTTTAAAAAAAGAACATGCATTGCTTGTAAAAAATCTTTAAATATTTTCGATTTTTTAAGTGATAACCTTGAATTTACTCCTGAATATATATTAAGATTATGGCAGACTTCCATTTTAGAATTCCATTGCTGTGAATGTTACAAGTATTTAAAAATTCATGAATTAAAGGCAATAGAAGAGACGCTCGATACAAGAACTTGTGGATTTTGTAAAACTCCTATAGATCTTTATAAATATACAAAGGATAATGATTATATGAAAATTTATGAACTTAAAAACACTTGGTTAAATCAAGACTCTCCGATTTTTTGTCATAATCTATGCAAACGCAAGTATTTAATAGAGAAATATATATGATGGAAAAACGATTCATAACGCCCGTTATTATATCAATTATCCTCCTAATTCTTGCAGTAATTCTCTCATTTCTTCCCTTTATATCAGGTGGTAGCATAAATTATGACCAAATACCTATTATACCAGATGGAGTTATTACAGATGTCATTCTTACGATGATTATTCCTTTTGGAGTTATGGTAATAATGTTAATTATAGGACCTACATTTACGATATTATTCGAAAAAATACATAAAAAAACAAAATTGAACAAATTTGAGTATTTTATCTATGAAAGTGAGAAAAAATTATCTAGTAAGAGAATTCTCCTTAGAGCCGCATTTGGAGGTTTATTAGCTATTAACTTAGCAATCTATATCGCTTTAAATGACACTCTTGCACCACATATCTATCGAGAAGGAGGTGTTCCTTCCAAGATATATGCTACAATAGAATATAGTGCTGTGATAATTGGCTTACCGATGGCTTTTATACTCTTATTGCCTATTTGGATGGTTGAATCTTCCAGATTAATGTGCGCTAAAAGGTCGAATTATATAATCGTCCCGTTAGCCCAGATATAGAAGCGGTTTCACAGTTCTACCTTAAATTACTTAAAGGTTATGTAGGTATTTCGACTATTATATCTTATAGTTTAATCCTGCTTTATGTATATAACTCTGGATCAGCTGGTGAATTAACCTGGTTGTTCGTGTTTGTTGATCCAATATTGATTATTATGCTCTTTCTTCCAGGATCCTTGTTAGTTGAAATGAGAACGAAAAAAACAAATGCTAAATTGCGTTCAAGTTTTGAAAAGATGAATATTGACATAATGCCAAATTCAATTAAAAATGATTAATCCTTCTTATTTTCTTATTTTTTTATAAGATTTATAAATAAAAACCTCTAAGGATCTACTTCATTTATACTATCATCAATAATAAGATCTTCAGAGTTAATTACTGGTTTTAAAAAATTAATGAATTAAGTTCTAAAATTAATTATTCTCGTGATTAAGTGATTTTTTTTATATTTTTTTTGAGTCTCTATATCTTAAACAGATTTGTATAAATACAAGGAAGTATATAAATATTTTATAATTTTTAAAAATTTAAGGTAATAGATATGGAAAAAAATAAAAAAATCAATAATATATTAATAATAATTATTTTAGTTCTTTTTATTAGCGGAGTAATTGGAAGAATAACAAATTCACTATCCCAAGGAACGAAAGCAAGCTCTATAGTACCTCTATTTGGGCTAACATTCCAAACTCATTTAATTATTTTCTCGTTTCTCTGGCCTATATTAATATCGATTGTCTGTATAATCGTCTTTCCATTGATTTTTGTACCAGTTATTATGAAGTTAAAAAATAAGGCTTGGCGTAAATATGAAAATGGTTTTCTCGATCTTGGGAAACTAACTTTTGATCCTAGGAAGTTCTTAAAGAGAGCGATATATCTCATTTTATTGACTATGGGTGTTAATGCGGTTATACTAAGCTTGGGCTTATTCGATCCAAGTGTATTACTTCCAGGGGAGATTTATGCAGACACCGATGTCAAAATACGAGCATACAGAGAATATCCTTTATATTATCAAGATGTATTTGTAGGATTTGCTAGTTTAATATTTCCTTTTATGGTTGGGATATGGTCAATTGGGTGGGCTCTTGAGGATGCAGGTTTAATGCATTATAAGCTTCCTAGCGAAGGTGAGAAATTTTTATATGAAATCGAACCTGTTCATCTTAAATATAATAGCCTAGTAAAGGGTTATGGGGGAATTTCTGCGATATTATACCTCATCACTGCATTGATTTTCTATATTACTATAAATGATCCGTCTACCGGAGCCCTGGTGATTATGAATGGGGCTGTGCAATTGGTTGGTTTAGTGCTGCCTGCATACTTAATTCATTTAATACTTGCGGAAAAAATATATAAGAAAAAATATAGGAAAGGGATGGAAGAAGTAAAGATGATTACTAAAGATGATTATGTAATTAAATAAAATCTTTTTTTTATTTATTCTCTTATTTTAAATTTTTATTGGATATTAAGGACCTTAGAACCACTTTGTTAAATATTTCTCCTATTTTTAAAATAAAAAGTTTTTGTTAATTCTTTGACCAAACTTCTTTAAAAACTCCCTTAAGATATCGACAAACGGGACATAACTCTGGAGACTCATCTCCATAATGAATATGTCCACATAAACGGCAGCGTTATGTTTTTTTGCTCCTTTATAACTCATGGAAAATGAATAAAAAATTGATTACAAATTTCAACAAAAAGCAAGGAAAAAGCCAAGTATGGATCCTGAGTCAAAATCAGGACAGTTTGAAGTTGCTATTTCTTTCTAAGCACAAAAAATCACGAGGGGTGATAGGGTAAACACTAAATTATGTCAGATTGCCGACTACAGGAAAATAAATAAAAATAAATAAAAAATTAAATGCTCAAATAAAGATAATAAAAAGGGAGGTTCTCTTTAACTTACCTTCTTGGAAAATAAATTTTGGTTAAACCAAAATTCTCCTTTTCTGTAATAATTCATATAAGTGAAAATGTTTGAAAAGTAGAAAATGATTTTTTCAACAAATTTTTTTATTTTCATATGTTTTTAATTTTCCCATGTTGCTTGTAAACAAATATTTTTTAACTAGTGGCTACTATTATAGTTTTAGAACATAAAATTTCATTTTTCTTAATATTTTATTAATATTATTTAAACCTAGGAGGTATTTTTAATGTTGAGTTTGAAGAATTCAAGGAATAAAGTTAGGAATTTTCTCGTAATATTTTTCTACATCATAATTACATCATTTTCTACAATCATACATGTCATTTCAATAAATAATTTAGCCATGTTGGACGATAAAGTAAAACAAGAAGCAATATATGATAAAGATAAAGGAATCTTGCTCTCATCTAGTAGTAGTATCATTTTCAAAGGGGACAAACCACCTTTAAACATTACAGATAAAAGAACCTTAATAAAAAACGAACGAAGCGTGAACATGACAAATGAATCTGAAGAGGATTTATCATATAATCTTGATGATGCCAATAATTGGAAGGTTTGTAAAATAGAAACTCATGTTTATGATATCCTTGATAATAGGGATGACTGGATTATTAATAGTGATTTTAAAGAAGTAACAGCATTCCGAGTGTATCAGACATTTGAAAATAAAAATGCCTCTTCTTCTTCCCACGATTATCCAAACGGGATGATATTTAACGAATTTGACGATGAAAATATTCATAATCGGATAAATGCATCTGGAGCAATATTAATGAGAGTTCATTTCAAAAATA
>JAEOTJ010000488.1 GCA_016839905.1 Promethearchaeota archaeon
ACTGATAGCTTGTGGGAGAAAAAAATGATAATTCTAAGAGTTTATATGATATAAATCTAAATTTTTACAAAATAAGTAAAAGAAAAAAAAATGGGTTATCACCTAAAAGGTGTTAATGCCAAAATTTATGTTTTTTATTTTTAAATATTCAATATAAATAGAGAGAGGGTATAATTTTTTAATTGGAAATTTAATATTTAAATTAGAATTCGATTTAATATCTAAAAAATGGCAACATTAATAATTGCTGAAAAGAATAAAGCTGCTAAAGCCATTGCTGAAGCACTTGGCCCTGTTAAATCCATTAAGAAATCTAAATTTTTATATGTTTATTATATTCCTTCAAAGGATATTTATGTTATCCCCTTACGGGGGCATATCTTAGGATATAAGAATACTAATACTTTTAAAAGCTGGACTAAAAGTAATCCACGAGAAATCATAACTAACTCAAATGCGATAGAAAAAGTTCCTATAAGTAATACTGCTCCATACATAAAAGCTTTAAAAGAATATTCAGAAATATGTAATCACTGTATAATTGGAACTGACGCTGATGTGGAAGGATGTAATATCGGATTATATGATGCTTTTCCTTACGTCAAACAAGTAAATCCGAAGGTTTCATTATCCCAAATGTGGTTAAGTTCTTTACAAAAAACAGAAATTAAAAACAAGTTTAACACGTTAATAACCCCCAAATGGAGTTGGGGTAAATCGGGAGAAGCAAGAGCAATAATTGATGCAATTATTGGATTTTCCGCAACACGTGAAGTAACAAATACTTTAAGACCGCTTTTAGAAAAATTTAATAAAAAGTTTACCTCAATTGGAAGAGTACAAACTTCTTTATTATATTTAATCTATTTAAGGGATGATCACATTAAAAACTTCAGCCCGGAACCATATTTCACGATTGAAGCAAATTTATTTCATCAAAAAAAGGTTCTTAAGTCTTTCCATCAATCTAATCCTTTTAAAAAAGAAGACGAATTAAAAGCAAAATCTATATTTCAAAAAATAAAATATGAAAAAAAGGCAGAAATCATCAATATTAGTGAGAATCAGGTTAAGAAAAGGCCCCCAAATCCTTTAAATACTTCACGAGCTTTAGTTTTATTGACAAAACATCTAAGAATAAGCGCAAATCAGGCTTTCAATACAATGAGTACTTTATACCTTAATAAAATTATCTCTTATCCGCGGACAGATAGCGATGTTTATAAAGATGATTTTGATCATGTTCAATTTCTTAAAAAATTTAAATCTCATTCTCAATTCGGAAATTATAGCTCAGATTTATTGAAAAAAAATAGGATTAAACCAACGAAGGGTAAAAAAGATGCGGGAGATCATCCTCCAATTACACCTTTAGAAAGTTTAGAGCTTGGTAGCTCTCGATTTGAAAATAATCTACAGGAAAAAGTTTATAATATCTTAGCACGACATTATCTTGCACTTTTTGGAGAAGATTCTACCGAATTAAAGATTAACTTAAAAATATCAATTAAAGAGGAACCATTTAAATCGCTATTAGTTTCATTAATTAATGAAGGATATTTAGAAATCGCCACTTTTCTTAAACCTAAATATGATACTCAAATAGAAATTACAGGAGATACCCTCCCTATAAAAGAAATTCAATACAATTCAAAAGAAACTAAGCCCCCTCCCAATTATACGGATACTACATTATTACAATTAATGGAGAGAAATAATCTAGGGACTAAAGCCACCCGTCCTGTAATAATACAACTTTTAAAGAAAAGAGGTTTAATAACTCGCTCACAAAGAAGATATTCATTATCCAAACTGGGTACATTCTTAATCGATAATCTTAAGGAAATATGGCTTCCTTTCTTAGAGCCCAAATTTACTAAAGAAACCGAATTATTATTGGAACAGATTAGAGAAGAAAAGAAATCTATCGAAGAAGTAGTTAAAAGCGTGAAGCAAACATTTCTGAAATTATTTGATAAATTTATAGCTAATAAAAAAGAGATAATTGAAAAGATAGATACTGTAGTGGTAAAGCCGAAAGAGTATCCTCTTACTTCTGCTAATTGCCCTTTCTGTAACTTGGCACCCATGAAATTTATAACTACTTTTAACAAGAAACGCTTTCTCGCATGCTCAAATGATAATTGTGAGAAAATCTATCTATCTCTCCCTAAGAAAGGAACAATAAGGATATTAAAAAGCACTTGTTCAATCTGCAACTTTAATGTTTTTAGTGTTAGAACTTGGAAATACAATAAATCTTATACTTATTATATTTGTCCTAAATGTTGGAACGAAGGTTTAGGAACCAAATCCGGAAAAGGATTTTGTAGTAACTGTGAAAAATATAAAATCGTAAAAGGCTCATGTGTAAAATTATGAGCATAAGCGTACATTTCTTAAAGGTTTTAAAATGCATTCTATTTGCCCTACCAGATATATTTGGGGTAGAGTTTTTAAAGTACAACGCTAAAAAAAGAAATAAATATTATTAATTTTTTCGTCTCACCTTTCTAAACTATAAAATTTGAGGGAATAAAACTCAATAATATTATGGAGTATTTAAAAAATTAAAAAAAATTAAGGCTTCTTAGTACAACAACCGCAATCCTCAGCTAAGCAATCCTTACAATGCTCAATCAATTTTCCAGTACAATATTTACATGTTTTCTCGGTGGGGGAGGATTCACTTTCATCTTTATCAAAATTTTATCTTTTTTCTCCACAATCGGAGCAAATAAAAGGCTCTAATAAATAATATTCATGGTCATTTTCATCATAACTCATTTTCTAATTCATCTCCTCATATTAATTTTTCTTTTTTAATTAGGACATTAACAAAATACTATAAAGGAGAATCCTTACTTAGATTAGTAAAGATTTATATATTCTTCTATTTATTATTAGTCCAAAATATATTTCTCTTTTAAATCTCAATAAAGTATGACTTTAAATTATTATTTTTTTATTTAATATAAATTCTATTTTAAATGTGATGATTTATTCCTATTTTCTGAAATAAATATTTATAAAAAACAAAAGATAATATTCATCAATTTAATTTTTTAAATTCTTTTTGTTAAAATGGACTACGAAAACGATTTCTTTTGTATTGGAAAAACATGCTTTAACCGCCCCAGAACGCAAATCAAAAATCAGATTTTTATTGAAAAGCCTTTTGAGTTGGAAAGTTATGCAATACAGAAAGGAAGCAAGGTAATCACGAGAAAATTTGCCTTGATACCCGATACTTATTACAAGCGACAAGAATACAAAAAGATAACAGACAGGATGGTTAAATTTCGCGACCTCGAAAATATTTACATTCACATTCTAATTCGGTCACTTCAGAACGGAAAGTTAACGCCTCAAAACTTTGAGAGGACATCAAAGCCCTTTATTCATAGAAATATTTATTCAAATCTACATCTTACAAATGTTCGCGCAAATCAGTTTAAGGAAATTGAATTAAAAGAAAGAATTAGGCGCTGTGCCTTGATTTATCCATTCCATGCGGTTCGTAATTGGCTCATTCGCAATTATAACTTGTCAAGAGTTATTGATCAATTAGAGTCAATATTTCGCTCTAATCCCAGTTTAATTAGCAATTTTATATTGGGAAAAGGCACTCCTAAAAACATTCTACAATCTATTTTCACATTACTCGATCAAGACCTTTTTGGAAATCGTCAAAGCTTATCGTATTTTCTTATTGATAACATGATGGGACAAATTCGGAATATCTTCTTAAATAATTCAACTCTCGAGTCAACTTTAAGAGCAAGGCTGAATCAATTCTCTCAAAGCAATCTTTCCATTCAAAAGTTTTTAAAAAAGTGCATTTTAGACTTCTCCTATAAAAAAAAATCAAAATTTATCAAGCTAAAAATCCCCGACCTTCCCAAATATTTTTTAAATAAATATTTCATAAATTTAAAGAAGAAGGATACTCGAAAAATCAAAAAGACAATGAATGCGCAAGATTTTAAGATTTACAAACAAAATCGAGACGCACAGATTGATATTGCAAAAAATTATGTGGAAAATAATATAAAAAGGATCGCCAAGAGAGAGGTTTGGAGCTATCTGCTTGATGCTTTTCATTGTGTATTTCAAGATTATTCAGAAAATCCTAATATAATTCTTACTAGGCATATTTTCAAGCCATTTTATATTAAATCACCGCTAACTAATCCCGATCTCCAAGGATTTATGAAGTTTTTTATCGGAGTTTTACAAAATAAAATTCGGGAGCATTTTAAAGAATTATTCATTACTAAAGAAATAATGACCGCTTTGCTCAATGATTTAGGCGCCATTAGGCATAATATTAATACCTTAACTAAGATTCCCCAAATAAAAGAACTTTCAATTCCCATTAAAGGATTGGAACAAGTTTATACTCCTGACTATTCAAGCCTTAAAGCCAAACTTAGTTTTATTCAAAGGGAATTTATCAACCTTAAAATTCAAGATAGAAATGGCAGGATTGCTACTTTAACCCGTGAAGGAGCAATACCAAAAGTGCCCGTCATTAGTTTTAAGCAACGCAAATTAATTTTAAACCTTCCTTTCGAGGTCAAAAGAAAGGTAGTATCCAAACAATCTCAAGCCCCTATTGTTAAAAAAAGGAATGTTGAGATTGGAGTAGATTTAGGTTTAAAACACTTTGCGGTGCTTTCAGTAATGGACAATACAAGTCAAATAGCTCCAAAAGAGATTGACCGATATTTTATTGGTTCAAAACAGCTTTTTGACATGAAGTTTGACTCCACAATTGGGAAATTTGTCAAAAGACGCAATCATAGAGCCCGGAATAACAGCAACATAAAGCTCCAAATCATCTACTTAAGAGAGAATATAAGAATTATTCAGAGAAAGAAAAATGAGTATGAAGAGCGATGTATTGCTCGAGGCGAGAATTTTAAAAAGAAGTTAAAGTTTCATAAGCTTAGTGAGATGCTTTCGATACTTTGGGAGAGGTCTCTTAATATAAATATAGAGATTGTGCGGCTGCTCAACCATCACATTATTGCGATTGCCAATTACCATAGAGCATCAAAAATAAAAATGGAAAATCTCAAGTTCTCGAAACACTCCAAGAAACGAGAGCGAGGCAAGTATTTAGCGTTTTGGCAAACTCACTGGCTTTTCGGGCAAATACAAGAAGCAGTTAAGCTCCAAGGATACCTCCATAACATCAAATTTGAACGAGTGTATGCTGCGCATACTTCGCAGAGATGTCCTGAATGCGGACTTATTGAGTATAAAGATTCAAATGGAGCTCTTGTATATTTGAGAAAAGGTTTAATTCAGAGCGAACAGAGGCAGAGAAAATTATCCCGAACAAAATCTCGTGATGGCAAGAGATTCACTTGTCAAAATGCAACACAGCATTCTAATCAAACTATATTCCGCTTGGATGCGGATTTAAGTGCAGCGCGTAATGTTGCGCTGGCATAATAACACTTTGGCTCCGTCTATAGGGCGCGTGTCATGAGGGTTCGTTGTTCCCTCACTAAAGAGGACGCTTGTCCAGATTTTTGCAACGATCATGTATAAAGAAATAGAATTAAATGTTTTAACATTCTATATTATAATTAAAATAGTAAGCATCACTAAGTTTTAATAAAATGAATAAATTCGGATTTATATCAAGTCTATTAACATTAGTTCTATTATTCTTACAATTCCTACCTATAGGAATTCAATTTGGAGTAGAAGGTAATATTTCTATATGGTTATGTGAATATTGTAAAATAGAAACTAATCCTTGGTTTAAATCGCATGTACAAATTACTCTCGAACTCTTTCACAATGGAAATCAACGAGTATTTTTATGGGGTATTTTAAATAATAATAAAATTCAGATGTGGAATGAAATTCATTTATTTGGATTTATTTTACTTTTTGTATTTGGACTTCTTGCAGGTTTTTTAACATTATTTACATGTGCAAAAGAAACAAAAGGAGGGAAAAAATTCATGAGTTTCAATTTTTTTGTTCTATTAATAATATTATTATTTATAATTATTGGAATTCCAATATATAGTAAAGAAATCTTAGGTGAAAAATTAGATATTTTTGATATTTTTAATTATTTAAATTTTGGATTTTATGTATTATTATTAGACTTTATCTTAGCAGCTATTGCTTACGGTAATCATCCAATTAAGGAGGGATAAATTCTTGGCTCGAATATCTGGTTATATTGCGGGTGTCTTGACTCTTTTAGTTGCTTTCATTTATAAAATCCCCATTTTTCCCGAAGAGAATTTCTTTATTGATTTAAAAATCTTTACAATATATAATGTTGATTACTATATATGGGGTTATTTTTCCAGCAACATCTCATTTTTTTCACCCATTACTCAAAGATTTCCTGAAAATATCATTGCCTTATCAATTTGGATAATAATCTTTTTAATTGGACTAATTTCAATAATGGCCTCTACTAAGGATGCTAAATATGGCCATTCTTTAAAACTTTACCGCATTAATCTTATTTTGATAATATTAATTTTATCAATCTATGGAATAATTGCCCTATTACTACATTCAGGCAATTTTTTCAGATTATTCTACCCCTTCCTGGAGGTTTTAGGTTTAGGATATTATTTATTAATATTATCATTCATTTTAAATATTATAGCACTTAAGAAATTAAAAAAATAACAATAGATTAAAGGAAATAATCCCTTTAATTATATTTTTAATCGATACCTACTATAGGCTGCTCGGGATAAGCCTACATAATTATCTGAAATTTTATAGTGTAAAATCCCATTAATGAATTTTTTCTCAACATAATTATTATTAAAGTTAAGATTAAATGACCTCATCATTGTTCCTAAAGTTACAGCCCCCATGTATTGATGCTTTTTTGCCATTCTGACTAATTCCCTTTCAGAATGCCATTGCCCATCAAGAAGAGCTTTAACTAAATCATTTTTAAGGGGAGTTTTTATATTTTTTAATTTATTGAACATTTCTTGGTATTCTGGATTATAGTGATCATCCTCGTTGTCAGATATATTTTCTCCAGTTTCTTGAATTTTTTCCATCTTTACATTCATTTTTAATTTGACTATTTATTATGTAATAGGAATTAAATTCTCTATTTATTAAAATATAATATGCCAATATTATCTCAAATAAAAATAAGTTTTAAAAAAGTTTCTCAGGAACTCCATCTGCGTAATATTTTGCTCGAGTTATCCAATTTTGAGAAAACTCAGGAATCATGGCCAATATGGACCCTCCTACCCAAACAGAATAGGTTCTCTCTCGTGGAGCAATAATTTTTATTATTTGGTTTTTCTTCTTCCTTCTTGCAAGTTCTAATTCTAACTCTTGATGTATCCTAGACTTGAGATTTGGAAACATTGAAGAGCCTCCAGAAAGAAAAATATTGTTTAATAAAGTTGAGCGAATATCCATGTCACATTTCTCAATAGCATCCATGATTGCTATGGGCAAAGGGGGTACTTCGGAATTAATTATAGCAGGATCAAATAAAATTTCTGGAACCATGAATCTCTCTTCTTTTAATGTTACGGTAGAACCATCAGGTAATGTAAATTGCTTTGAGTATTGTTCTGCTCTTTTTTTATCTTCTTTTAAATCTAAAGAAACAAAACATCCTTTCTCCTTTAAAACCCTGGCTAAATCTTTTGTTACTGAAGATTCTGGAGAGTATCCTATAGTAACTAGAATCTTTTCGACCTCTCGAGTTAATGTCCTTCCTCCGATATCAAGAATTTGAATCGCATGATCTAATTTATACCCATTAAAAATTGGAACTATTCGAGTGCTACTATCTCCTATTTCGATAACTAAACCCGTTTGAAATCCCCCAGAATAAAGAGTACACATGGAATCTAAAACGGGATAAAATGCCATGCATTGATACTCTTCTAAAAATAATTCAAATAATCTTTTTATATCATTTATCGGAAACAAGGGATGAATAGCGAATAACACATTTACTAAAGTTGAATCTACTCTTAAATTATAAAAAGTATATTCCATGAGCTTTTCAAAATGTTTCCAATCATTAATTGCTCCTTTCTCAATGGGATTATAAATCTTAAATAATCCAATTGAAGTAATTTCTTTTCCCACATAAAATTCTTGTTCTTGTACTCCATAATGGGCTTCAACTTTTTGATATTTAGGTTTTCCTACAACAGTAAAAAATACTAAACTTGGAGAATCTTCGCCTCCAAAACCTACTTTTGAGGAATATTGCCCAATATCTAATACAATAGTCGGTTTTTTCATTAATTATTAAATTAATCCTATCAATAACTGTTATATAATCATTATAAACCTAAATTTATTTATTTAGTTTTTTGTATGATCTTTATTCAAAAATCTAACTTTGAAAATAATAAGATAAATAAATGATATCTTGTAAAAAATTATTTAATATCAATAATCAATACAAATGAGAAAAGATATTAAATTTTAGAGTATTCTAATCTCCACGCATTATTTTCTTCAAACGGGTCAATTCATCCAACATCTCATCCCTTAATGATCCTAATCCTCCACCCTGCTGAGGTGCCATGGGTGGAGCGGGTTGAGGAGCGGCCATTGGAGGAGGACCTGCAGGAAGAGCGGACATTCCCGCCGCTGGAGGGCCTGTTGGAGGGCCTGCTGGAGGGCCTGTTGGAGGGCCTGATGGAGGACCTGTTGGAGGACCTACCCTTCTTGCAAATGCAGGGGTTGCAGTTGGGGGTCCAGCTGGTACGCCCCCTGCTCCTGCAGCAGGTGGCAATCTTGGTGCGGGAGGTAAGCCCGTTCTACTAGGAGGCGGAGCTGCCTGAGGGACGGGCATTCCAGGATTTCCACCAACCATTTGAGCCGGAGCCATTGTTTGTTGAGGAGCTCCAAGTAATCCTTGTAATGTCTGGGCGGATCTTTGTTTTGCGACAACAGGAGTGGTATGAACAACTTGTCTTGATGATGTACTAACGGTTCTAACTCCGACTGCTCCAAATTTAATGGCTTTTAGATCTTTTTGAGCTTTAGTTAATGATTTTAAAAAATCGTTAATTCCTTTAATTGTGTCTTCTAAATCGTCTGCTAAGGATGCTAATCCATTTTTTAGGAAATTTAATACCCTATTTAATTTCTTTTCATCTTTGGAAACCACGATTTTATCAAATCCTCTAAATTATTTTTAAAAAATAGAATTATTCCATACTAGTATGTTTTATTATTAAAATATATAGTAATTCAAATATATAATTTTATTTAATATTTTTAACAAAAATAATATTCTCAATTTATTTTTAGAGATTTGAACA
>JAEOTJ010000489.1 GCA_016839905.1 Promethearchaeota archaeon
AATTATCTAAAACCATTCAAGTATATATTGATATTATAGATGATGACACTACACCTCCAGAGATAACCTATGAATATGTTGGAGATGGCACGGATGGAAATTCAGGAGAGATTATCGTAAGCGCTTGGGACAATTCGGGTCTTTCTGTTGATCCAAGTGGAGTATATCCCGTTCCAGTAGAATTAGGTCACCATTACTTTGAATTCACGGCAATTGATAACGATGATGATAGACAGGGTGATGAATTATCTGAAACATTGGAGGTATATATTGATATTATAGATGATGATACCACGCCTCCAGAACTATCAAATCTCATAATAACAGATGATTTACATAATGTTAATATTACTCTTGATGCTATTGATCAGAGCAGTATTGGAGATATTCAGGTCTTCGTGGATGGGGAGATAATCGAGCCAATAGTCCAAATAATGAAGGGCGATATATTCATTTTCACTTTAGAAAATCAATGGATAATGGAGAGAGGAATTCACGAAATAGAAGTCAGAATATTTGATGGTGATAACGATCGCCCAGATGATTTCTTGATATCTTCCATTTTCGGCACGTTTGAAGTCAGCTTGGAAGAAATGCATCAAAATATAATCTGGCAAATAAATCAATTAAAGGCATACGTGGAAGAAAATCTATGTCGTATACTCTCATTCTGTATTAGATTTAAATTAACCATTGCACAAAGACATCTTGAACGTGCTAATGAATTAATAGAACAAGGACGAGTTATATGTGCTCTTATCCATGATACGATTGCTAAAGTACTGGTTCTCATAACAGAATTTAAAACAGAGATTTTTGACAAAATCTCGTGGATTTCTGATGAACATGCAGAATATCTTATTTTTAATTTACGCCACATTAGGAATGACATCATCATTCTGATGGGAGCTTCAGTTGGAACTGAGCAAGCTCAAGGGATTGCTATGATTGAAGTGGAATTATTAAATATCAGGGATCTCGTGAGAGATGAAACAAGCTGGTGTGTAAGACACTCTTTAGGGAACTCAATAAAGGCTGCTACAATTAAACTTGAGATTGCTTTATTTTTTATTTCGTTTGATTTAAATCCTAACTGTATGTTAACAAGAGCTCAATCTACGCTAGATATTGTGAAATGTAGGACTGAATATTATTTAGAAAAAGGCAAGTTATCACAAGAGTTAGCCAACTTATTAATAGAAGGGATTACTAAAGCTCGAGGAGACATAGAAGTCGTAAAAGTGTTATAAATAAAAAATCCAATATTATTTTAATATATATAGTTATACAATAAATTATAAATAAATATGAAATGGTCTATTATCATTTCTTTTTAAATATTTCTGACATGGTATTACATTTAATACAGCGTACTTTTTCAGGATCTTTAAGCAAAACAAATTTATTCTTGGGAAGAGGATAAATCTTGTTGCAATTTGTACATAAATATCCCAATTTAAAGAAAGGAACCCCACATTTTTCGCAACTGAAACGGTCAAATTGCTCTCTCGTAATACTGTGAGGTGCATTACAAGAAGCACAATAAGCGGCGAATTTTGACTTTTGAGGGGGGATAATTAGTTTCTTTTTTAATGCTGGACGTTTTTTACTCAACAAGGATTTTTTTTTAGTAGAATCAGGCGTACTCACGACACTTTTAATCCCTTTACTTTCTGGAATCTGTCTTGGAATGAATTTAGTTCTCTTCGATTTAAATATTTCTGTCATGGTATTACATTTTAAACAGCGTACTTTTTCGGGGTCTTTAAGCGCAACAAATAACTTCTTGGAAAGAGGATAAATCTTGTTGCAATTTGTACATAAATATCCCAAATTAAAGGAAGGATGTCCACATCTTCCGCATCTGAAATGCTCAAATTGCTCTCTCATAATTGAGTGAGGTGCATTACAAGAAGCACAATAAACGGCGAATTTTAAATTTTGAGGGGGGATAATTGGTCCTTCTTTTGGTAGAGGAAGTTTTTTATTCAATAGGGATTTATTAATAGAAGTACCATATGAATTCACAACATTATTAATCCCTTTTTTTTGTAGAACCGTTTTTGAAACGGCTTTAGTTCTTTTCTTTTTAAATATTTCTGCCACGGTATTACATTTAAAACAGCGTACATTTTCAGGGGCTTTAATTGCGATAAAATCTCTCTTGGAGAGAGGATAAATCTTGTTGCAATTTGTACATAAATATCCTACATTAAAGGAAGGATGCCCACATCTTCCGCACCCGAAATCATCAAATTGCTCTCTCGTAATTACGTGAAGTGCGTGACATAAAGCGCAATAAGCGGCGATTCCTGACTTTTCAGCTTGAATAAATGGTTCTTCTTTTAGTGCTGGTTGTTTTTCACTCAAATTTGATTCATTTTTAGTAGAATCAAGCGTACTCATGACATTTTTAATCTCTATTTTTTCAGGAACCTTTCTTGAAATGACTTTAGTTTTTTTCTTTTTAAATATTTCTGCCACGGTATTACATTTAAAACAGCGTACTTTTTCAGGGGCTTTAAGGGCGACAAAATCCCTCTCGGAGAGAGGATATATCTTGTTGCAATTTGTACATAAATATCCTACATTAAAGGAAGGATGCCCACATCTTCCGCACCCGAAATGATCAAATTGCTCTCTCGTAATTACATGAAGTGCGTGACATGAAGCGCAATAAACGGCGATTCCTGACTTAGTAGAATCAGGCGTACTCACGACATTTTTAATCTCTATTTTTTCTGGAACCTTTCTTGAAACGGCTTTAGTTTTTTTCTTTTTAAATATTTCTGCCACGGTATTACATTTAAAACAGCGTACTTTTTCAGGGGCTTTAAGTGCGATAAAATCTTTCTTGGAGAGAGGATATATCTTGTTGCAATTTATACATAAATATCCCAAATTAAAGGAAGAATGTCCACATTTTGTGCAAATAAAATCATCAAATTGCTCTCTTGTAATTACGTGGGAAGCATGACAAGAAGTGCAATAAACAGCGATTCTTGACATTTTAGGGGGGAGGATGGATTGTTTTTTTGGTGGAGAAGGTAGTTCAGTCAAAGTGATCTCTTCCTTAGTAGAATAAATTGGACTCACGACACTTATAATTTCTCTATTTTCAGGGACTTCACTTGATAAAGGTTTATTCTTAGAACTATTGGGTTCACCTGTAACCTCTTTAATCTCTTTCTTTTCCGCAGCCTTTTTTGAAATGATTTTTTTATCCATTTTATTTCACATATCTTTTAAAAATAAATTACATGGTGCTAAATCTAATCAATTTTACTTTAAAGCCTGTTTATTCTCATTAAGTAATTAAATTTCCAAATCATATATATTTATTACTATTGAACTATTCGCCTTAAAAGGGCGAGATTCTTTTTTCCTCGAAAACTGCTTAAAAAAATTCCGAAAAATCTCTTTAGGTCTTATATTTTCTCCAAGGGTATGACTTCCCGTCGTTCCAATGGTAGATATATCCTCAGGGATTATCGTAATATTTCTTTCTTCTCGAAGGATTCTAATTTCCTCTTTTTTTAAGTTAATAAAGGTGTTCTCGTCTCTATCGTGAGTAGTTCCACACTCTAAACAGGTCTACGCTCTTTCTTTTAAAGTAATGTTGTTGTTTTTCCAACCTCAAAGTGAACATAGTATGCTGGAAGCGAAAAACCTATCTACTTGAACGAAGAGCATTCCTAACCATTCCAGCTTGTATTTTAAAAAGCCTAGCTTCTAGAATAAGGCTCAATTCATCACCCCCATAAATGGGAGTCTTTTCTTGAATAATTATGATAAAGTTTTAATTAATTGGGAGGGTACCATGGCGGGATACCAGAGAGAAATTATGGAATTAATAAGATTATAAGATTGAATCTCTTATTTATTATAGTATAATTAAATTTAAATTGCATACTAAGAATTTTTAAAAAAATCAAATAAATTAAGGTGAATAACTGTAGTGGAGCTGAAGCTCGGAGCAAAATCAATTGTGTTTATTTCATTTGAAAATCATTATGCTCCATGGGGAGGATTAGCGGCAGTAATGAAAAGGTTACCTCCTATCATGTCAAATTCTATCAAAACAGTTTTAATATCACCTCTTTTTGCGAATATAAAGAAAACGCAAGCCTCCATTCAAAAAAAGAAAATAATTGCAACAAATCTTACTGATAATGTGTTATATAAAGGCTATAATCATAAAATAGAGTTATTCAAGAGTACAGAATTCACTGAATTTCAAAACTATGGAATCTATTTGATTAAGTGTGATAAATTTTTTTTATCCGGAGAGAATCCCTATCATGATTCGTGGAGATTTGATTCTTTATTTCATGATTCTTATTTTTTATCAAAATCGGTTCCAGTAGCTTTAAAATTAATACAAGAAATTTTTCCGCCACCATATATTATAGCTTTACAAGATTGGGAAACTGCTCTGGTAGCAGATACAATGCCTTATAAAATATCAAATAAATGTGTTTTAACCTTACATAATCCACATGATAATTATTTAATTGGCGATCTTGAAAAAAAGACAATACTTCAATATACAATTCCAAAAATGCAGGGTATATCAACTGTGTCGGAACATTTTGCACATGAATTACTCAATGATCCTTTACAGACTGAGGTTATTAGTCAAAAATTGCAGGGACAATTCCAATATTTGAAACCTATTGGAATCAATAATGGAAATTTCGTAAATCTCTCATTTCCTGTAGATTTGAACGATACAAAATCAATACTCGTTGAAAAATTAAAAAATCGACAGATCTTTAATGAAATCTTAAAAAAAGAGAACAAGTTAATACCAAAATGGGGTAATAAATTTGATTTGATGCAAAGTGACATTCCAATTTTTTTATTATTCGGACGGGACGATCCGAAGCAAAAAGGTTTTGATGTTGCTGCTTCTGCTATTTATCGATTACTAAAAAAGAAGGGCCCTGATACAGCATTTTTTATATTTACTCCTATCCCAAGCTCCAATAACTTAATTACATTATCATACTTAGAAGACTTGTGCAAAGAATTTAATAATAATGTGATGGTTTTTCCTTTCCGCTTTTCAAAGGGTTATAAAAATCTTCAAAAAGCAGCCAATTTTATTATCATGCCCTCGTATTATGAGCCATTTGGAGCAGCAAATGAAGGATATGCGGCAGGAACGCCAATTATAGCCAGAGCAACAGGAGGTCTGATTCAACAAGTATGTCCTTTGAATTTTAAGTTGCTACCTGAAAAGATTCAATCCTATATAAAATGGTATCATCCAACTCTAAGTAAACCTACGGGTTATCTCTATAGAGAGCATTTAAGTACTGAAACGGGAGATAATTGGAAGTATCTATTATCAACTAATTTCACTGAGAGAAGATCCATTAAAGAACCTGTCGATTGGCGGAATCCTCTTTTTTGGTCAATGGTAGCCGAACTAGAAATTACATTAGAGAATGCCATAGAACTATATAATCACGATAAAGAGACATATTGTAATTTAATATTAAATGGAATTGATTTATTTAAACAGTTCTCATGGGAATTAACAGCTGAAAAATATAGGATTCAGTTATATTCTAACAATTAACATTGCTCGTCAAGGTGTGACAGTTGATCAAAAAATCCGCGGTGAAGTAAAATGAATAGGATGTATATAGATTAAAAATCCTATTTTATTTAAAAAGATAAATATATATTTTTAAATTAAGTTTAGTTAGGTAAGAAAAAAAATAGAAATCATTAATTATCATATGAATGAAGAAAGAAAGAAGGTATTATTTATGGCGAACAAAATAATTTCGTATGACTGCATCGAGTCTAAATTTCAGGGAATATAATAGATACTGATATCTATTATTCGATTATAAATTAAATATGAGGTATAAGAAATGGGAAAAAATAAAGATGATAAAAGGACAATGCATTTTGAAGAGAGGATAATACAATCTTCAAGTAATATCCCTAAAGATTTGAAGAACAGTTTTAAACGTTTTGTAAAAAAATTAGATGGGGCAAAATATACCTATCAGGGGGGTTATAAAATAGAGATAATGGAAATAGGTCCCCACGATGATAATACTTATTCCACAACTTTCCAATTAATAGGTATTGTTAATTTAAATTTTCAATTTAAAATTAGATACATTCTTAATTCCTCAAATTTAGAATTAGGATACGAACCTGTTTCTAAATATGCAATAAATGCACCTAAATTTGCACGAAGAAAAGCAGAACAAATGGTTACTAATTCATTCATGCCGTTTATTGTTAGAGCGTTCAATAAAGCTATGGAACAAAAGAAACCCAAAGTAGAAAAACTTGAAGATAAAGATAAAACTAAGGAACATAAAGAAAAAAAACCCAAAGTAAAAAAACCAGAAGATAAAGACAAAAGTAAGGAATATAGAGAAAAAAAGCCTAAAGATCCTCTTAAGCTTTTAAAGCTTCAGTTCATTGAAGGAAATATATCAGAAGAAGAATACTTTAGAAAAAAGAAAATTTTAGAAGAATGAAGTGGATGTGTTAAGAATCGAAATAGTTATATAACCTTTTCTACTTTTTTTCTTATATTAATTTGCCTCAAACTGCAACTATCTCATTTAGTTAGAAAAAAAATTAAAAAAAAAAAGCCCCTTATTTTGAAACCTCCGCAAAAGAGGGAGACAATGTTAAACTCATTTTTAATAAGATTTTAAAAATGATTTATCACTTTAAAACAAGAAAATAGCGTTAATAAGGAAATCCATCAATTTTTACTTACTAATTTTTAAATGAGTTCATGTTTACTTTTCTTTATAAATGATATCTATAAAGATGTTCTTAGAATAAAGCTTTAAATAATTGGGAGGGTACCATTGCGGGACACCAGAGAGAGAAAGGATTAAATAAAAATAACATATGATTATTTTAGTGCTTCTGTTTCCACCTTAGAAAGATATTTTAAATATTCTTCTTCCTCTAAATACTTAACCATGGATTGAAATCCCGATTTTTATCGCTTTAGAATCTTAGTTTTGATTCAAAAAGCAATTGACTCTTCTTAATAATAAGAGTTTGGATATAATATTAAGATTTTTTGAGTATTATTTCTACTTCACAACAGGGGTCTCCGAGGGGTATCTTCTTAACATGATTAATTTCAAACTCTTTTCCTGGAAAAGCACCCTTCAGCAGACCCTTTATACTTGCTTGAGTAACTTTATGACAAGGAGCAGTCTCTCGAGTCCATACTTTGCTAACCATTTTCCAGATTTCACAGTCGAAAACTCTGTGAATTACTTTATTCTCGCCGCATACTTTAATCTCAGTCTTAAAGTTCATTAACTTATTTTGTATGCTCATCAATTTAGGTAAAACTTGGGAGAATTCTCCATGTAAATTCGCTACTGAAATAATTCTTTTTCCTAACCTTTCAGAAAACATTTCCCAAGCCTTAATATCTAAATCCGTCGCATCCTCCAAGCCAAATTTTTCTGCCGTTGCCCTGAACCA
>JAEOTJ010000103.1 GCA_016839905.1 Promethearchaeota archaeon
AAAATGATACCATAATAAGGCTAAAGTATTTAGAATATGGACAACTTACTAATGAGTCTGAATCCAATATACTTAATAAGTGCTTTTGGGGACCTGTAGCAGAAATGAGAATTGAGTATGAAGGTCAATTTGAAAAAAGAACATATTATAATAAAGTTGGTGAACGAGTTTCAAACTTCGGTTGTTATAGTAATAGATTAAAGATTGAAAACGGTAGATATGCAACAGTTTATAATTATGATAACAATGATAATCTAGCATACGATTTTAATCATGTGGCTCAAACCAATATTCAATATAGAACATTTGATTATACTTTGAGTTTCTACGATATAAATGGAGAATTAGTGAAAAAAATCTGGCATGATGCATTTTCAATAGGTAGGACTTATCATGATTTAGATGGTACTCGTATAGTAAATAGGAATGGATTTTCCCTTGATATTATTGTATATAATACTGATAATCCTAATGAATATACAAGTTCTTGGCATACTTTAGAGGAATCTAGTTATAATAACAGGATTAACTATGTTGATGGTAATATTACCGGAACAATATCACGTCAAATGACAATTGATTATTCGAGTCAAAAACTCATAAGTGGTATACTCGGGGCAATACAGGAGGAAATTTATGATGATATGGGGAACCTTATTGAGATAAAATTTCTTGATGATAAAGGTCAATTAATACCTGAGTCACATGATCAATTAATAATCATTCCATTGACAAGGTTTAAATATGATTCCTATTATAATTTAACAGAGGAACAAAATTTCGGAAGAGATGAAAAGTTAGTAACCATTGGTACAGCTATCAAGCAATTCATTAGAGATACTACT
Source organism: Promethearchaeota archaeon (assembly GCA_016839905.1). The sequence continues at coordinate 846 of JAEOTJ010000103.1, forward strand.
GGTATGATTATTAAAACAAATGAATTAGATAGTAAAAGAGAATTAATTAACAAATAATTAATTCATTTGCATTATCATTTTCCTCATTCCCAAAACTATCCAAATAAGTACGAGTAACTAATGTATCCTGATGCCCCAACGCATCACTTATAAGCCCTATATTGATTAAAAATCAGAAAAAAAAGGGATTAGTACATATTCCACTATTGGAGATAAATTATTATTTTAGATTATTTATACGAACTTATGCGAAACATCATATTCATCTTTTGCTTCTTTTCAGTCATTTCCTTGGATGCCCAAGTCCTAACTTTTACAGATTTAAAGGATATTTATAAAAATGTAGGAACGGAAAAAACTCCAAAAATTCTATTAGAAAGAGATTTTATTCTATTAAGGAATTATAAAGATGAAAATAATCAAACCAATAATATTAAATCAATAAATGAAACATGGGCGTATGGATATGATGCAAATCTAAACTCAGTCAAGATTGCCATACATATTATATTTTCGGATAGCCCTCAAAATCCTGTAACCGATTTCGTCATCGTATTTCACGATAAATCAAATACTTTAGAATACTTACAAAATAAAATTAAAGAATATTGTGGTGAGCCTGAACTAGTTGGAGAAAATTATAATCGGATATACAAACATCAAGATAACATATATTTTGCCATTTATTACTCTCATTGGTATAACACCAATATTATTGAGATAATGGATGAAAATGCTTATTTATCATTTAAAAAAGCATCAAATTCAAATTATTAAAGCACGATATTATTGGCATTATCAATCTCCTCACTCCCAAAACTATCTAAATAAGTCCTTGTTACAACAGTATCCTGATGCCCCAATGCATCACTAATAATCCCAATCTCAATTCCGGATTTTTTTGCTAAAGTAGCCCTGGAATGACGGCTAACATAGGAAGTGAGTTTTTCTTTTATCCCACAAAGATTTCCAATTAGTTTAAGGTTTTTATTATATCTTTTTAAATGGTTTTTTGTATCCTCTCTTATGATAAAGGGGCTATTGGTTCGCTTAATGATTGGAAATATAAAATTCTCATCACTTTTATTTTGGGTATAATAGGAGAGGATATTTTGAATTTTAGAATTTATTTTAATTGAAAAAGCTTTAGCAGTTTTTCGTTTGGTTTTAAGCCTTATATATTCAATTCTGCCATTTATGATATTCCTCATCTTTAAATGAGCCATATCGCACCAATTCATTCCCATTGTATAAAATGAGAATAAGAAATAATTGCGAGCATGCCATAAATATGAACCTTCTAGCAATTCTAGATTTTCAATTTTAATAATATCTTCTTTTGATATAGCTCTTTTTCTTGAAGGCCCACTTGGGATAGTATATTTATTGCGTCCAAAGGGATAATATGATTCCTCAACTATATTGTGTTTAATGGCTTTATTAAATAGTGATCGTATAGAACGTAGATATACACTTAAGCTCACTGGGGAATTTCCCCTTGCATAGTGAAAGGCTTCAAAATCATATAGCCATTTATAATTAATATCCTCAAAATGTAAATCCTTTCCATTGGAAAATCTCTTTATAACATTGAGAGCCGTTCTATAATTTTCTGCATTTCCAATCCGTCCAGAATTAGTCAATTTTGAGATTAATTCATTAGTGAATTTAAATAGTTGTAAACGGTAAATAACAATGTATCATTTTCCGCAAATAAGAATGTACCAAAATCAGCAAATAGCGATGTACTAATTTCAGCAAATAAGAATGTACTTTTTCTAAATAGAAAGAACTTCTCGTAAGAAAAAGCTCTCCATTTTTTCATTTTAATCAGATTTAGGAAATCGTATCAACCGGGTGTTGATAATGTTGTTTTGAGTCAGTTGGGATTATCCTGTTATTGGCAGTTTACTAAAACCAATAATAGGAGGTTACCGATGAAGAAATTAACACTTAAACTGATTATGTACCACGAAGTTCACAGACAACGGAGAGAGGGCCTTAAACCAGCTCAGATAAGCAGGGAGTTGGGCCTGGATAAACGAACCGTAAGAAAATATCTTTCTATGAGTGAAGAAGAATACCTGGATTTTATTCACAGCCAAATGAATCGTGAAAAAATGCTGGATCCATACGAAGAATTTATAAAGACCAGACTGGAGAGTTGCGAGGATGCCT
>JAEOTJ010000104.1 GCA_016839905.1 Promethearchaeota archaeon
CAAATAGGAGATAGTTCGGGATACGATTTTCACACGATATATGAACATTGGTGGAACAAACCACCCGAATATGTTAATTTAACTTTAATATCACCATCAGGAAATAATTATAATTATTCTATGGAAACTTCTCAGAATGCAATTTACTCTGATAAATGGTTTGATAAAATATATACAATTGATTATTGGGAAAATTTAGGTTATTATTATGATTATGAAGAGGGATTATTTGATGATCCGCGATGGAAAGGGGGTGTAAGGTTTAATAAGACTGTAAATTTTGAAAGCGAATTTTCAAGTGAAGAGAGAACGGGACAATGGCAGTATAGATTTTCCACAAATTCCTCATCCTGGGGTTATGTAATTAATTGGCCGCCATTTGGTTATGCTCCAGGACCATACTTTAATCAATCCGCAGATCCAGAGCAACCTTTCAATTATTTATTAAATTCGTATTTAAATCCTTATATGGGAAAAATAAATCAAAATTATACCTTTGAAGTATCTGGAGTAGATTTTTTGAATAATTCATTTCCAGATAATGTTTCACTAAATATTTGCTGGAATAATAATACAATTGAATCATTTAAAATGGAGAGTACCTCTAATTTTACTATAGAAGGTAATCAAGATAATTATACAATCGCTACTCATGAAATAACTCTTAATTTCTCAGACTATCTTTTTATAAACAAGACTACATTATTACATTATTATTTCTGCGCGGAATTTAATAATGGAAAAGTATCTACTTTATGGGATTATGCGATAGATGAAAATAGCAATGAAACAGATACATATTCAATTGAACAATGGTTTGAAGGGCCTTATTTAACACCGAATTATGAGGGATATGGTGGAACAAACAAACCTAAAATACTTTATTGGTCTGTTGAAGATTTAAGAGACCATACGTATTACGATGTGTTAGAACCAAATGGCGTTATCAATTGGTTATGGGCAGAAAATAGTATAAGGTTTTGGTTGTATGTTCAAGATCCTGATGGCTCACATTATGATCATTTAGAAAATGATTTTGAGTTTAAACCTGAGCTTATTTTAACTCATCTAATGACTAATAACTCTATTGATCCAATTAATATGACACATGCAGGTACTACTGAAGAAGGATATGAAAAATATTACGTTGATGTTCGAGGCTCTGGGCATTATACTTATGACAATGAGAACTATTACTCTTGTGATTTTAGTCCTGGTGTTTGGAAGTTTGCTTTTAAAGTAAAAGACAATCAATCTCTTGAGTCTGAAGAAAAAATTGTAGGAACCAAGATAAGAAATGTAGGAAGCTTAAACAATGTTTATGATGGTATATTTAGAGGAGCTCCTAGCTTTGGAGGAGCTTTTGATACAATATTACCTGATGGAATAGGAAGCTTGATCTCCACGTCAATTATTTCAATAGGTTATACAGCATTGTCAATATTATCTATTCCCTCCCAAACAAGGCATATCGCCTCGGGTTTAGGTGCTGTACTCGCTAAATATGAACTTGTTAGTAATTTCTATGCAGCTTTTGCATCTATGTTTTTCTCTAACGATACAGGTACTTTACTTGGATTAGGCATAGGTCTTTTAACTAGAACAATATTTCTTGCCATACCCGTTTTGATCACGCGCTTTATTGGAGGTAAATTATCGAAGATAATAGATCCAATGGATGTATTAATGATTCAAATAATGCTCATTCCCTCTGTTTTATTATGTGCTTTAACTGGTGAAGAAACACCTGGATATATATCTCTTATAGCATCAATTCTTGGATTAACTTCAGCTTTATCAATCGCTACTTTAGCAGATCAGGCAGAGCAATCCTCTATGGGTAGAAGTGGAGAATTTTCTTCCGAATTACCTATAAGAAAGATTATAAGAGCTCAAGCTATTATAACAATAGTTACTTCAGTCATGTGCTTTGTAGGTTTCTTTTGGAAAACAGGTTACTTCTTAGTTTAATAAAATTTTCTAAAAAAAGGTGATATAAAAATTTGAATAAAAAATCAATCAAGAAAAAAAGCCCCAAAATCTCAAGTAGTATTTATACGTCCGGTCAAAAGGATTTAGGGTGGTATTTAATAAAAAATCTAAATAAATATAAAAGAGGAAGTGTCTTAAAAATATGATAAATCTGAGAAAGAAAAGGAATAATAAGTCAAAGTTAATCATAATTTCTATTGGATTCATAATTCTCTTTAGTTTGGGATTTATGGCTCTCAGTGGAAAGGCAATGTTAAATGGTCCAAATTATTACGGTAGAGAATATCCTGGTAATTATAGCTCCCCTCTAAAACCTGATTTTTATAAATTCACAACTTCACAGAGTGACCCAGGACATTATGGTACGCATGATTGGATTGCTGATGCTGCATTACGATGTCTCCGCGATTCATCTAAAAACCCCGCGGGATATGATGATTGGAGTTGGCTGCTCAATAGTAATATAGCAAACAATAAATATCCCGCTTGGAAAGATACATATAGTGATGCAAATGGAAATCATTGGGTTGTTAGAAGCTATATGACTTATTTATATGCAACTCAGATGGCAGATATGAAAAAAAGTGAGTATCTAACTTATAAAATTCCAAGTCCCGAGGATGTCGTTATTGGTAATCTTAAAAAAGCTGAGACGGGATATGGATTTGGGACTTGGACGGATAGATCAAGATATCATCATTATAACTTTTATGTACAAGAGAAGGATGGAGCAAGAATTTTTATTCCAGCTCTAAACGATACATCGAGAACTAAGAGTCCTCTTGTAGCTCGAATGTTAGGAGATCAGGCAGTAAAAGCTATTGCTAGAGCAGACCCAGATCCAAATGATCCTCAAAATGTAATATCCAAAATGCAACCAGAGGCAGCAGCGGCTTGGCTCGGTGCAATGTCACACTTTATTGCTGATCTGGCTGTTCCAGCTCATGTGATAGGTTCTACTAATGTTTTTGATCCAGGGGACCATCCTTCTGGGAGAAATGGTTATCATCACTGGTATGAAAGATGCCTTGGAGAGCTTACATTTTGGGGTGGGGAAGGTGGTGGGGATGCTGGACCAAAAACGAATTATTTCGATTATGATGTTAATATACCCTCCATAATTCCCGTGAGACCTGACTTGGCAGCCATAAGTATGGCATTCACTACTATCGGAATTGCTTATACTTATGATCAAGATCCTCAATATGATAAGACTGATGAGAATTCAGGATTATACATTATTAATAGAGCAATAATGGATAATTGGGCTACAAGTGTTTCTGATACTGATAGAAAATATCACTGGAAAGATGATATTGATTCTGGAGACCCAGAAGATCCTAACGTGGGAAGAGAATTATCTGATCATACGCATTTTTATAATAAAATAGAACAACTTTTATCTAGCGCAACATACTGGACTGCTTGCGCAATGCAATGGGTATATGATGAGGCCCAAAAGATATTAGGTAAAGATCCTGATCCTGATGGTTCAGTCAAGAATGCAAAACCCGATGACTTTTTTCCACCGGAAGGTTTGACTCCTGAGGAAGTAAATGCACTCCAAGCATTTCATGATCTGGCTAGATTACTCCCAGTAATTCTAATTCCGATCATTCCTATGCTAATTAGACATTTTAAAGATAAAAGATAGTCTTTTATTAATTATTTTTTTAATATTATTTAATTATAACATCATTGGTTTCATTTAAGATAAATTATAAGACTCCATATAAATATAAATAATGGGATTAATCCTAATATAATAAAAAACAAAATTTCTTTCAATTATTAATATATGTTAGAATTCAAGGTCAATAATTATTTAACACTCAAGCTTGTAGATGGAAAGACATACATTTACATCAATGGAGAACTATTTAGGCAATGTATTCAGCTTGTTCTTCAAATCCCTAAAAACGGAATTTCTGAATTTGACCAAATAAACTCAATAGATGAAGCTTCTGAAGTATATAAAACATTACTTGAAAATGAAGTAGTTGAGGATGATCAACTCATTTCAATTACCCCTGAACAAGAATTTTGGGGCCATTGCTCTAATATGCATGTATGGGCGGAAAATGATTATGATACTCGATTGCTTCATAGTAATTTAGCGTTTCCAATACTTAAAAAACTGACTGAATTAGGTGATCCAACTGCGATAAATATTTTTAAAGAGGAGATAATAAAGAGAATGGAGGATGGATACTCCTCCGTAATAGATTATCTACACGAAGAGGGATTTCTTTGTTTATTTAACGATAAGGAGCTGCAAGTCTTAATCTCAAGACTTAATCCTCATTTAAGCTGTGAAAAATTCAAAAATGAGATAAACGAATCTCAGTTAGAGTTTTTAAAAAAAATGGAATTTCTTAAAAATGAAGAGTTCAAAAGAGTTGAAAATATTAAAGATCTCATTAAAATGGATGTTTTATTTAATAATAAAATGATTATTGGTATATCTCTTTGTACTATAGGTAATAGACTCACGACTCTCCCAGAGTCAATAGCTAACCTAATTTCACTTGAAAAACTTGATTTGAATAATAATAATATCACGACTCTCCCGGAGTCAATATACAAGCTTTCCTTACTGAAAGAGTTGATTTTATTTAGAAACCAGCTAACGGCTCTTCCAGAGTCGATAGGCAACCTTAAATCGCTTAAAAAACTATCATTATCTAATAATAATTTAATATTTCTCCCAGAGTCAATAGGCAACCTTACATCACTCACTTGCCTTAGTTTAGATCGCAATAAACTTTCTACTCTCCCAAAGTCAATCGCTAACTTAAAATCACTCGAAATACTTGATTTGAATTATAATAAATTCACATCTCTCCCGGAGTCAATAGGGAACTTAAAATCCTTACAAAAATTAATTGTATTTGCAAATGAGCTCACAACTCTCCCGGAATCCTTTTGGAACTTAAAAACACTTAATCACCTAAATTTAGAATCGAATAGACTCACAACACTCCCAGAGTCGATAGGCAACCTTAAATCACTCCAAGAACTTTATTTACATCATAATAAATTACTAACTCTCCCGAAATCGATAGGCAACCTAAAATCACTTCAATCACTAGGTTTGGATTATAATCAATTCACGACTCTCCCAGAATCTATTGATAATCTTTCATCACTTTCTTACCTTAATTTGAGGGGTAACAATTTTAAAACACTCCCCAAGTTCATAACTAATATGACCTCCTTAAAAACTTTAGTTATCTCAGATAATCCGTTGGATTCAAGAGCTAAATCCGTTTTAAATCAATTGAAAAAAAAAGGTGTTAAAATTTACTTATGATCTCCATCTCATCCGTAATATCTTTCCAATGACAGGGATTAAGAATTATTGTTCAAAATAAGAAATAATAGTAAAATAAAAAAAATATAATCAAGAACATTCATTATAAATATAAAATTGTTTTAATAAAAAAGGAATGAAATTTAAATCATAGAAAATAAAATTAAGCGAAATTTATCTATTGTTGGAATCATATTTATCATTTCTTTATTTTTGAATGTAATTTGGAGGTTGGGACTCTTACTAACTCTTTTCGAATTCATAATAAGGCCTTTAAACTTATTTTTTAGTATGATTATAATAATTCTCATTTTAATGTCGTGTCCATTGCTCAATGATGAAAAGAAAGAGAAAAGATTGATTATCGTTGAAGAATTAAATCAAATTCTACCTCAAAAAACAGACAATAATATTGAAAATATAATGCATAATTTTATAGACCTTCTTAAAGAAGGAGATTTAGAATCGGGAGAGATTATTACTTTTACCGCTGAGGATTTCGAAGGAATCGACCTTTCTGGAGAACCAAAAGATATTCTAAGAAATATTATCTAAAAAAAGAAAAATGAAAACAATGGTTCTAAATCCTAGTCAAGATTAAAAGAATTAAACTTGGAGGATAATCATTTTAATAACATGAAAACCTTAGCATTAGAATTACCAAATAGCATCGAATATCTTAACTTGATCGATAACCATTTTCCAAAAATTGAAGGTTTAGAACATTTTGAAAATTTAAAATACGTTGAATTATGCCTAAATGATTTCCTTCAAGAATTAATCAATAAAATTAGAGGGTCGAATGAAGCTCAAAAATATGTTGAATATTGTAGAAAAAATAATACTTATGAGTGAAAAAGGTAATATGGCTCTTATGAAGAAAAGTATTAATAAATCAGATTATTAAAGAATCTTAAATATATGACACTAAATTAAAGTTCCATGTAATTAAAATGTTTGAAGTAAAAAAACTCACGATTAAAAATAGAAATATTGAAAAGCTTAAAGAAAAACACGGATGGAAAGGATCTGGTCAAATTAATGACCCTATCATCATTGATTCCGTTGAAGGCTTGCCAAATATATTAAAATTTAAAAATATTAATAAACATTTTACCATAAAAAATGTTAAAATTAATCAAGTCGATCTTAAAAGGTGTGAAAATTTTCAAATAGAAAACTGTGTCGTGTGTGCCTGTAATTTGGATGTCTGCCGACACAACACCATGCGAAATAATATTTTTGGTAGCTTTTCATTAAAAAACTCTAAAGAAAACATCATTCAATCAAACAATATCAGAAGTAATTCCTTAACACGTTTAAAAAATGAGGATTCTAATAAGGGTTTAAATACTGCCCTGATAATTTTAAGTCTTCTTGGACCCATATTTTGGATTGCTTTAATTTTAGTTCTCATTTTTGATTTTAAATACCTTCTGGCTCTTAATTTCCCCCTTTGGAATTTTGTAGTGTTTTTAAGTTGTATTTCCTTTATATTCATTTATTATATAATTGATACAGCAAGGATTAAAATTTTCTTGAGTAAAAATAGCTCTAATACAATTTTGGATAATAAAAGTGTGACTGATGAATTTCTGCAAGAAAAACTATGTAGAAATTGTTTATATCAAAAAGAGTGCATAATATTTCGTTCGATTACTAACGCATTTCAATCGGATACTTTCAATCAAAATTCTTTCACCTTGGATTTTTCAACAAGTTTTTCGCAAGATACTCTCCTTAATTCGAGCTTCTCACCTCAATTATCAGCAAAAAAAAAATATTCCGTGAAATTTCCATATGACGATTTCATCTATACCATCATTTTTTCATGTCTTATTGTTGTTTTTTTAATCCCAATTTTTTTTATTTTATTGATTAATCTCGTCTCGCAATATCATCCCCTTACCCTTTTTTTGGAAGTGATAATGGGTATTTTTATTATTATAGGGGTAATCGTTATCCATAGTTTCATTAAAAAGTTTAAATTCTATAGAAAAGCGAAAAAAATCTCAAATCCCTGATTAGCACGATTACTGTCAATAATAATGAAAATATAAGGTGTCAATGATTCACCTTCTAATCATATTTTTTTTCAATTTAATAAGCTACAAATGTATCATAAAACTCCTTAAGCTCATCTTCGGGAATAGGATTACCATACAATAAAATTTCTCGTAGATATGGAATTTTATCTAGTCCATTAATTTTCACAATTCGATTATATTTTAATTCAAGATCAAGTAAATTTTCAAGAGAATCTAATCCTCTAAGAGATGATATTTTATTTCGATTTAAAATTAACTGTTCTAGGTTCTTTAGTGTATCTAAACCTTTTATTTCGGAAATCATATTATTTCCAAGTCTTAATAATTTTAAATTATTTAAATTCTTGAGCCCTTTAATTTCAGAGATTTGGTTTCCAGAAAGAATTAAATTTATTAATGTATTTAATTGTTCTAAACCCTTAATTTCTGAGATTTTATTATAAGAAAGATCCAAGATTTCTAACTCCTTTAATTGTTCTAAACTCTTAATTTCAGAGATTTGATTTCCAGAGAGAACTAAGATTTCTAACTCCTTTAATTGTTCTAAACCCTTAATTTCAGAGATTTGATTCTTAGGGAGATATAATTTTTTCAATTTTTTTTGATGATTTAAACCATTATTAATATCTTTAATTTGACTTCCCCTAAAACTTAAGACTTCTAAATTCTCTAAATTGGCCAATCCTTCAATTCGTGAGAATGGATTTGACCCTAAATATAAGACCCTTAAATCTTTAAGGCTTTCTAGTCCCTTTATGATGGATAATTTATTCATGGATAAATTTAATTCAATGATTTGGGTTAAATCTTCCAATCCCTTTATTTCCATTATTTTATTACTTTGGAGATAAATCTTTTTTAATTGCGTCAATTGATCAAGTCCTTTTATCTCTGTTATTTGATTATAAGAAATATTTAAGATCTCTAAATTCCTTAATTCCTCAAGGCCTTGAATCTCCGTGATCTTATTAAATGAAAGATTTAATTCCTTGAGTTTTTTCAAGTTTTCAAGGCCCTTGATCTCTGAGATTTGGTTTCTTTTTAAATATAATCGCTCTAAATTTTCTAAATTGTCGAGACCTTTAATCTCTGAAATCCGATTTTGAAAAAGATTCAGTTCTTTTAAATTTCTTAAATTTTCCAAATTTTCAATCTCTTCAATCACACCATCTATGTATAGTCTCTCAAGTGTAGGGACGAATTCAAGGCCTTTCATGTTTTTAGGTATGCCACCCCTAAACGAAAGTTCTTCTGCTCCAAGCTCCCCTAAATATTTAAATGCCTCGATTCTTAAAGCCTCATCCCCTTCGCTTTGGAGCTTTATTTTATAAAAACCTCTTGCTTGTATTTTATTGAGCTCTCCAGATTGAAATTTTTCAAAAATTTTAGCAAATTCTGAATTGACCATCTCATTATATATATAAAAACTTATATATTTAAAGTTACCTATATTATCAAGTATTACTTAAATTTTTACTCGATTATCTTGTGATAGATGTTCGAACTTTAAATAATATATTAATTATGATTTCACGTAAATACGATCAAGAAATTAATTTAAAACAATATGTTCCTACAAAAGAAATTAGGTAGAAAAAATGAAGGAAGAATTATTTTCTTTTATATATATTCAATAGAAAATGATATTATATATGAAAAACCATCATTTTTAATAATAAAATGACTGATATTAAGAAAATTAAAATAAATAATAAAAACTTACTTTTCTATAAAGAAAAATTTGGTTGGAAAGGTTCGGGGGAATTTAACGACCCAATCATTATTGAATCCGTGGATGATATGCCAGAAATCATTAAATTTAAAAAAATTAACCAGCATTTCATTATAAGAAATGTCCGAATTACCGAACTTTTTATTGTTAAGTGTAAAAACATACGAGTAGAAAAATGTGTCATTTGCTACCTTAATTTGTATAGATCTCGGAAAATAGAGCTCCATAAAAACCTCATTGGTCATATTAACATAATTTATTCCAAAGAAAATGTTTTTCAATCAAATTACATAAGACAGGTAAGTTTAGAGAAAATGCTTTCCCATAAACCTAATGAAGGCTTAATAATAGGATTTTTATTACCTATTATTTTACTTCCCATCTTATGGTCTGTCCTAATTTTAATGATAATAATCGATTATAAGTTTTTGTTGGAATTAAGTTTCTATACTTGGAGCACGGTAATATTAATAGCGTTCATGATTATTATATTTACGTGGCTTTTTATTGATTCTATTAAAGTGTGGAAATTTTTAAGGAAATTAGAACCACACCAAATTCAAGATAATATCAAAATTCCTAGCGCTTTTTTTATCGAAAATATCTGTGGAAACTGCCTTTATCCAAAAATGTGCCCTGTATTTATGAATTTTGAATCTGAGATCCAATCCATATCTCTCAATAGTCAAAAAATTATATCATATGGTAATGAAGAGCAATTTAACATTCATTTAGAGATATCTCCTTCACTTTTTGTTAAATCAAGATATGATGTTAAATTTCCTCGTCTCGAATTTATATCTTTTATTATTACTACGATATTAATAATAATATCAGTTATAATTATTTCATTTTGTATATATCTAGTTGGTGGTTTTGACCTATTTATTATCTGTTTCATCATTGG
>JAEOTJ010000490.1 GCA_016839905.1 Promethearchaeota archaeon
CTCCCCAATTAACGGAAATACATTTCCATCAGTTAAATTAGGAGGATAATCATTGGTTTCATACACCATGGGACCCGATTGTAAGGATGTAAAATTAGAAAAGGTTCCATCCGAACATTTAAAATAAAATTGATGGTTTCCAATGATTAATCGTGTTGAGAAATTAAAAATACACCCATCTATATAATTCTCGTCCGCAAGATCATGCTTATTCATGGTATAGTTATATCCATCAATAGAAATATTAACATAGCTAGGTGTGCTATTATCGTAATCAGAATAATTCACATAATAATTAAACCAAGAAGACTCATATCCAAATGATGGAGTAACATGACCATCCATTAGTTTAGGAGAAAAGACATTTATTGGATAATCAGAAGAGTTTAAAGGATCAGTTCCAAAATTGATTTCAATCTCATCTGAATAGCGGTCATGATCAGTATCCCAAAAAGACATATTAGTATAATAATAATATTGTTCCAAAATATTATTCAATCCATCCCCATCATCGTCTGGAGGAACGACTGGAAGATTATCTTGATTATTAAAATCTATAATATATGGTGTTTCTCCAAATCCATTTTTATCTTCATCAACACCAGAATAATCATTATAGTAGTTTCCTGAAATCCCATTATCAAAAGTATTGTTATTCCCATAATCTATTACTTGAGTTTCAATATTAAAAAGGAAAATGTTCTCATATGTTTTACTATTATTAGATTTTTCATCGAAATAGATTCCTTTTCTATTTTCCTTAAAGATATTATCATAAAAAGTATTATTTTCTGACCAAAAACTTATAATCCCTTCTTTAGTGTTATTAAAAATCTTATTTTCATTAAACGTGTTATTATCTGAATTAAAATCAAATATCCCATGTTCTTTATTATTTGTAATAGAATTATTAAAAATTGTATTATTTTTTGAAGATGATATTAAACTTATTCCATTATTATTATTTGTTATATTATTATTCATAATAAGACCATTCTTTACACCCTCTAATTTAATGCCTGCACCAAAATTTATACTAGTACTATTAATTAACGTGCAATTTCTAATAATAAAATAAGCAGTAGTATAAAATACCCATATACATAAATCAGACTCATTTCCATTAATAATCCAATTTTCTATTATATAGGGGTCATCCCAAGTTCCAATACCACCAGTAATACCGTTTTCACTCGTGAAACCAGCATCACCAAATATAGAAATTGGGTCATGATTTGGAACCAAACTTATTTTTGGAAAATCTAATTGCTTAAAATTATTCGTGGTATCTTTAATAAATTTATTTTTAGATATAAGAAAAAAGATTATTAAAATGAAAATTAAGAAAATATTTTTTTTAACTGATTTTGTCAATTTCCTCAACTATTTTATAATGAAATTAATTGTAGAATTTCATATATTTATTTATATTCGCATATTTTTATAAATCAAAAAAAATATTAAATTTAAAGCGATTTCTTTTTTTTCATATGAAAAAAGTAAATCATTTATATATAAGTTAAATAAAATATTTAAATGGTTATTTAAAAAAAAATATGAGGGAGAAAATTATTCGTATTTGCGAGACCTCCCCTGAAGCTTTTGGTTGGTATTTCTGAAGGGGAACTAAGATTAATTTACATCTTCATAATAAAAAAAATAAGATAATAATTTAAAAAGAAGTGATTTAAACAATGAATAAAAAACTGTTAGCAATGAGTCTGATATCAATTATTTTAATTTCTAATGTATATTCGATAATAATAATAGCAAGTTCATTAAATGAATTGAATAATGAAATTAATAATAAGGTCAAAGAACAAGTCAATAATCAAATTAAAGAATTAATTGATTCTTTAAATAAAACACCGGATGATTTGTCTAATAAAGATGTTGAAAATTTCAAAAATGAAGGAGATTTTGAAAGTGAGCCTTCTGAATTTATAATTTCAATAGAGGGGAAGACAGCATCTGGAGTTAAAACACGATATACTATTAAAGAGAATGCATCGGTAGAATTACCACCTCATATTGACGAGGGGATAAAAATTAGAAATATTTATAATAAAACAATCGCTATTATTGATAAATCAGGGAATGAAAATCATAAAATAATTCCATTACTAGTTGATAATAATATACCATTATCTAATCGAAGACTTGAGTTATATTTTAAAGAAAACGATGAATGGATATTAATTGATTCTCAAATTACTAGTGTTTCTGGTAGATGTGAATTTAATTTTAAATTTTCTGAAGAAATAATACAAAAAACATTGGATGGAAAAGTAATTATCCCATATAAAGTAGTCTATAAAGAAGGTGATGTCATAGTTAAATCTGAATCTGCATGTTTAATACTTAGTAACTATGATGGTCCTAAAGTAGAGAGAGTTGAATTTGATTCAAAGACCGATTATTACCTTAAAGCAACCGGACATATTAAATGTTATAAAGAATGGTTCCATCTATGGACTGATGAATTGGAATATATCTCAATTAGCGTCTATTCACGCGGTGTTTGGCTTCATACTTATGGTCGAGATGTATCAGATGAGCACTGGATAAGTTGTACGATCTGGACAAGTCGCTATAATTATATTCAAGCGGGTGAACCAGTAGATGTATTAGTATATGCACGAGATAAAGCAGGATTTGAAGATTCATTAATAGCATCTGAAACCATTATTGATGATGATCCAAGCCCTCCAAGTATTACCTGGTATGATATTAAAGATACAAGCAAGATCCATTTTGGGGATGGAGATGTCTATGACTATCATGCGGGAGATTATTTTATTTCTATTCCGGGGTATGATTATTCTTTTTGGGCAATGGAAGTTAGATATAAATACGGGGAATCTGGCACTGTTCGCTATCTTCCAGTACAATATTTAAGTTCTGGTAGTCGAGTGCCTGAATTTTTTATATCAAGAGACCAATGGACTCAATATCTCGGCTATACATTATTTTATTCATATAGAGCTTGGGATTACGATTCGGACCATCCTGGAGATAGCTGTGATTTAGATTGGAGCGAGTGGGAAGATGGTGGGGTTCTTCTCGATGATAACACTCAAGTACCTGATTTAGATCACATAGCAATTAGTGGTGATATTGATGATTCGCGCCTTGAACCTTATTTTTTTGATATTGCCGCTCAAGATTCCAGTGGATGGAAAGTAGATATTGAATATAAATTCGGAATTGGTGGTGCAATCATATCTGACTATCTTTCTACTACCTCTTCGAGTTTGACTACTTTATCTTAGAATATTGCAAGAGATACATGGATAAATCATATAGATGATACAATATATTGGAGATATAAACTAATAGATCTAGATATTGATAGACCTAATGATCAGAGCGAAATACCTTGGAGTGATTGGCTACTTGCCGGAACAATAATTGATGATGATATTGATGACCCAGGAATATATATAGAAAAAATTCATAATGCTTTAGGTGATGAAACTTATCTCCTTTTTTATATAGATGAATATTCAGGTATCAATACATTGTCAGTCAAATATGCGATAAATGAAGGCACTGAAATTGATGCAGGAGTTACTCCAATACCTGCTTTAAATAGTCCAATTTATGGTGAAGCTTATAAGGCAATATTCGGTTCGGGTTATGGTTTGGGTACAAAAATTGATTTCACTATCGATGTAATAGATAATGATAACGATCGACCTGATGATTCTTTAAGCTCAACATATTCTGATTCTTTTAATATAATTGAGTATACAGTAAATCCAGAAATTCAAGCCTTTTCTTTATCAAATGAAAAATTATTACCAAGTATGGAATTTTTCGTCTCAGTCGATATTAAAAATAAGGGACTCGTAAGCTCTTATGCCGGAAGTAAGGTATATTTACATAGAGGAGAAAAAAATGAGTATGGAGATATAATTGAAGAAGCTATAGAGGTATTTAATCAGCCATTAAGTACTATTAATCCTGGACAAATAATCCAAGTTATAATACCTCAAATAATTAGTGAAATTGGATATTATTTTTATTACGCCTCGGTTGAATTAAAAGATTCAATTGGTAATTCATTTTTTGATTACTGGCTTTATGAAGAAGACATGAATGTTAAAAAACAACAATTTTACACTATAACCAATACAAGTAGTACATTCACTAATACAGATATTAAAGTCGAAACAAAATTTTTTAATTGGGCAGACCAAACTACGCAAGATACAGAAATAAAAGTTGATAAATATTATATAGATTTAGAATTGAATGAGCAATATTTAGGGACAGAACAACAATATTTTGGACCAGTTCCAACTCAAGGAATAAGATCCCTAATATTTGAAGACACCTGTGAATATTTAGGTTATTATGTATATGATGCTACTCTTACTTATGACACACCAGAGGGAATTAAAGAAATTATTTTTACTAAACAAGTTGAAGTGGTGAATCCTGAAGTTACTCCTGAAGTAATTGCTGAATATGGATATGAGTATGGAGAAAATCCGTATCCAAATGAAGATTTTTCTTTTGAAATGACATTTTTAAATACCGCAGATTATATAAAGATCACAGAAATAACTATACAATTGGATGCTCTAATAATTACTTCTGGACCAATATTAATACAGCCAGGAGAGACCTTTAAAATGAATACTCCAATATATAGTGA
>JAEOTJ010000491.1 GCA_016839905.1 Promethearchaeota archaeon
AAATAGAATATTAGATATTTAATCAATTAGCTCAAATCGTTTAAACATTATGATTTTTACTATTCATTATTCCGCTATAAACTATAAAAAAATCAGTATTTTCGTGAAATCGAAAATATATTATGTTGTTCTGAAAATCGAAAGATATGACATCACGTTCGATAAAAGGAATAGAGTATTACTTAAATATTATTCATTATTTTTTTTATTTTCTTGTTTTTTAATATAATTTGGGACGTGTTTTTGTTCGCAGTGTCGTCTAGACTCCCAATTTGCCCAAATAGAGTCTAATTTCTTCTCTACTTCTTCGTCATCAAGTTGCTTCTCTTTTTTAAAAGTCATTTGAGACCTAAACCTAAGCAATTAAATTATAGATTATAAAAAAAAATAAGTCGATAATCCGCTTTCATAAAAAAAAAGAGATTTAGAGTTTTTTCATTCCACTTTTAATATTTTGATATAGAGGAAAATCTAGTTGGATATATTTTTTTACACTTGGTTCCCAGAAATAAAGTGGATTATTTATGATTCCCATATTGTAACCTTCCTTTCGGAGTTCTCCCTTTTGAATTTTATGAGATCCTGTAGTTTTAAGGTCATCAACAATCCGAAGGAAATATGGGATCGAATATGAAGGTAATACTTGAGTAACAAAGGTTGAAAAGGATTCAAGCTCAAATTGAATTGATGGATTTAATTTAATGGCGGCCATTCCTGCTTTACCCTCCGTATTGGGAATTTCTACACCATAAACTGTAGATAATTGTATTGATGGGTGTTTATTTATGATTTCTTCAACTTCTAAAGTCGATACATTTTCCCCTTTCCATCGAAATGTATCACCCAATCTATCAACAAAGGAGATCCAATAATCCTCATTCATCCTCATTATGTCCCCTGTTTTAAAATATTTATCATTTTTTTTGAAGACACCTTCCATTAATTTTTCACTTGTTTTATCTTTATTTTTATATCCTGTAAAGAATGTGGTTCTATTTATGGGAACTAAAGACATCCCTACATCACCAGGCTCACATTCAATACAAAATCCTCTTTCATTTTTATAAAATTCCCCAGTATCAGGATCAACTTTCGCTAGTGCAAAATAATGACGATTATATCTTCCGATCATTCCAGGAACTTCATCAACATTATAAAAAGATCTATGACCTTCAGTTAATCCATAAAATTCAAAGATATGTTCGATTTTAAAACGCTCTTTAAATTTAATCCAAATGTCCTTTCGCAGGCCTAATCCTAGCATTTTTTTAAGTGTGTGATTCTCTTCATATCTGGAATATGGTTGATTAAGAATATATCGAGGGATTTCACCTACATACATCATGAAGGTTGCTTTAAATTTTCGAATATCCTTCCAGAATTCAGATGCAGAGAAATGTTTTCTTAATGCTGTTGCAGCACCTGCTATAATCGATGTCATCCAAGAAATTCCAATTGGAACGACGTGATATAAAGGCATTGGATTATAGAAGATGTCTTCAGAGGTTACTTGAGCAACGGCAAGTCCCAATAAATAACATTGTGAAAATAATCTAAAACCTTCTGTAATTACAGCTTTAGGGAGTCCTGTCGTACCTGATGTATATAAATATAGGTATGTCTCTTTTAAAATTGAATTATTAGTAGTAGGAGGATTTGTATTTGACATTGATTGAATTTCAGTTTCAAAATCAATATAATAATGCAAAATATTGTTGGGATTATTAACAACAAGAACTTGATCATTTCTAAGTGAAAGTGTGTCGAAAATTTCATTAAAAGCATTTAATGATGCCCCATCAACTAAGATTCTTTTCGGTTCCGCAATTTTAAATACGTGAGTTAATGCTTGCCCTCTTTGATGAGTATTAATTAATGCAGTAATTCCTTGAATTTTATTTACTCCAGTTATCACATGGAGATATTCAGGAGAATTGTCCATCATCATGGCGATGGTATCTTTTGGTTGAAAACCTAATTTAAGAAAATAATTAGCAATCTTATTACTTTCTTCATTAAACTCCTTCCAAGTCCAAGAATCATCTTCAAAAAATAAAGCCATCCCATTTGGATTTTCTCTTGCTAACTCTTCAATGCGCATTCCAATGCTATGTTTTGGATTTTGAAGTATTTTAGGCATGTGAATTCCAATTCTATCTAAAACTTCTCCTTCTTTTTGGGTCAATTGTATTTTTTTTGGCATATTAATCACTTCATTACTAATCAATTATTATTAATTTAAAAATTATGAAATTAATATTATTAATTTTGAGATGATTATTTAAATAGGTTTTTTTTAATAATATTTTTCAATTTTTATGGAATATACAGACCTATAGGGAGATCTTATGGGAGTATAGTTAGAAATTCGTGAAATAACTGTTTCACGAAGATTAATCATAAACCCCAAGTACAAATACATCTATAATATATCTAACATAAAATAATCGTATACTATAAATTACAGCTAATGTACAAATAATAAGCCTATATCGAATCCGCCACTTATCACTTTTAATATTTTCTAAAAACAAGATGATTATGAATCCGAAATACATTAAATGAGTGGGTTGTAAAGCTTTCCATATTACATTATCCATTACTATTAATAATCCTAATAGTAAATTCTCATCTTCAACTAAGACTTCTCCTAAAATATCTTCTTCATATGTCCAATTATTTACCATTTGCATTAAATAATCAGGCCAAATTAGATATGGAATGCAAAGAAGAGCTAAAGGAATGATGAAATAGAGGATATCCTTTATTTTTATTTTTTTTACAAGAAGTAGAATTGGAAGAAAAATAATTGCATTAATTTTAAAAACCGCAAGGGCAAATAAAATACCTGCAACCCATTTTTGGTCTTTTTCATAAGCTAAATAAGAGCAAAAAAGAAGGAATAGAATTAAAAAATTTACGTTATTAAAAAAACCATCAATACAATAGCTAAAAGATATAAATATATTTAATATTATTTTATCCGCGGAATTAGTGATTATTTTAGAAGATTCTTTCATGACAAACACACAACAGAGAAACCTCAAGATATCCCAAATATAAACACCTATTGCAACGGGAATGAGACTCATAGGAAAAAATATAAAGTACCAATAATACAAATAATATGGAGGAAAATCCATATAATCTATTGGTTTATAGAAATCAATCAAACCATTGCTCATTCCTTTATGTAAGATAATAAAATCAGCATCCCGAGAAAGTGCGAATTGAGGATGAAAAATAAAAATATTAAGATTTATGACAATTCTAAAAATTAAGAGAATTATAGTAATTATTACTAAAATAACAATGAAATATGAATAAATAGGGTGTCCTTCTTCACTACTTTGCGAGTTTTCCTTATCTTCAAGAGTCATTATTATACTTTTAGTAATTAAAATACCCTAAAAATCTATATATTTATAGAATGAAATGTGCATTTTCATTTAAAATTTAAGATTAAAACAAAAACTCACAGTTCTTGTATTCGAATTTTTTTTTTTTTAAAAATTGAAAAGTAATCTATAATAATATACAAGGAACATGGTTTTTCATAAACCGAAATTCATATTATGTTTTGCGGTTAATCGAAAATCATAAATATCTTCATAATACTATATGCTAGTAATATAACATTCGATTTTTCGAAAAATATAATATTTAACTTTTACTCGAGGCTAAAAAAAAATGGATGAGTATTCTTGTGGGATCTTAATCATTGGAGCGGGGCCAGCAGGGTTGAGTGCAGCAGTTTATTGTGGTCGAGCAGGTAGGGATACGATCGTGCTCGAAAGTAAACAAATATCCGCATTAGAAGAAGCGAAAGAAGTCTTGAATTATCCAGGATATAATCATATTGGAGGAAAAGAACTATTAGATAAATTTAAAGCGCATGCCGAGAATCATAAAAGTGTAAAGATTATAAAAGGTGATGTTATCTCTCTCATGGTAGGTATGGGAACGAATATGATATCTACTAGAACTGCTAATATCACTGCAGATGCTGTAATTATAGCTACTGGGAGAGGTGCACGAAAAGAAAAGATAAAAGGAGAAGATGCTTTAAATGGTTATGGTGTATCGTATTGTGCATTATGTGATGGTCCATTATATAAAGAAAAAACAGTATTCTTATATGGCACTGATGAAGAAATGATTGAGGAGGGCTTGATTTTACAGCAAATGGGATGTATTGTGAATTTAATAACACCTCTAGGACCTGAAGAACTTCCTGAAAAAATCAAAGAAGCTAAAAATAGTAATATTGGAATCTTTGAAAAAATGGAAATTGTGGATATTGTCAAGGGAGAACATTCTATTTCTAAAATTATCTGCAAAGAATTAGACACTGAAGAATTAAGAGAGTATGAATTAGATTGTTTATTTATTCTATCACATGTTCCTTCAAATTCAATATTTAAAAAAGCTGGCGTAGAACTTGATGAAAAGGGTAATATAAAAGTTAATAATGAGCAAGAAACTCGCGTTAAAGGAGTATATGCTGCTGGAGATGTGACTGGAGGGTTATTCCAAGTAGTTTTTGCAGCAGCAGAAGGTTCTCGAGCGGGTATAAATGCTGCTAAATATATAAGAGGTTTAAAAAAAGATTAAAAATATACACATATTATAGGGATATATGAATTAGGTTTTCCTCTCATTCTACGATAATGGTAGAGAATACAATATCCCAATTTTTAGACGAATTTTTAATTGCAAAGGAAGTAGAAGAAGGTTGTACAGGTTCTACTATAAAAGCATATAAATATGATATTGATAAATTTATTACTTTAATTGGCGATATTCAGATAAATTCTCCATTTTTGCGTCAAAAAATTAGATTGTTTCTTAAAAAGCTTAAAGAAAAAAATTATACCAAAAGAGGAATTGCTAGGAAAATTGCCACTCTTAGGACATTTTTCAAGTTTTTAACTATTAATGAGTTCATTTCAATAAATCCAATGGAAAAAATTAAGACTCCAAAAATAAATATAGAAGAAAGTCTTCCTAAATTTTTAGACCTTTCTGATATAGAAAAGATCTTTAAAGATTTAAAAGATAAAAACCTCTTTAATTCATTAAAAAGCCAACGTTATTATTTAATTGTGCGATTGTTATACTCCACGATGGCTAGAGTTTCAGAACTGTGTAATATTAAGATTAAAGATATTGATACCAAGAGAGAATATATAAGATTAAGAGGAAAGGGAAATAAGGAAAGGATTGTACCGATTGACCAAAAAACTTTAGAAATTATCCAAGAATATCTAAAAAATAGAATTTTCTATAATTCTGATGATTATTTATTACTGAATACCCGAAATCAAAAATTAAATCCACGTGTTATCCAAGAGGATATCAATGACATAAAAAAGAAATGTAGATTCCCTGATTCAAAAATAATCACACCTCACATATTTAGACATACTGGCGCAACCCATCTTAGAAGATCAGGTATGGATATAAGCGAATTACAAGATATTTTAGGACATAGCAATCCAAATACTACTCGAATTTATGCCAAGAATGACATTACTAAATTAAAGTTATCTTATAATATAATGCATCCACTTAATAAGATAAAAGAATTATAATATATTGGATAGTATAATTATACTTTAATTTTATTTTAATTGAGAACTGTAAATGAAAAAACGAAGTAAAAGAGTAAATCCTCCAATAGATCTTTTCAAGAGAGATGAACTTGTTAAAGTATATAGACGGGGATTTCCAGTTTGTGTTAATATAGAAATTAACCAAAAATGTGCGGGCGGATGCTTATTTTGCTATGCGAGCTCAACTGACCAAGAAAATCTTCCTAATGACAATTTATCCCTTGATAAGCTAAAGGAGATCCTTGAAATCTCTCAACTTGGAACAAATGTAATATATTTATATGGAGGAGATCAGCTTCTCCACCCTGATTGTAAGGAAATGGTATTTCACATAATTAAGGAAGGATTTCATTTATTTTTGCCTCTCAGTGGGTTGATCCCAAAATCTAAAGCAGAATGGTTAGTAGAAGCCCAAAAACAAGCAATTTCATTAAATCAAGAATTTATCATAGGAATTCACATTGATACTCTAGATCAGCGAATTTATAATCAAGTAAATTATTTTCCTGATAGTCTTGAAGTAAAAAAGAGGGGATACCAGAATTTATTAGATCTAGGTTTTCCTCCTGATCGGATTTATGGATGTCCCACTTTAACTAGTCAAACTTCAGAAACTATAATTGAACTGATGGATTGGTTTTATTCCAAAGGAGCCAAACATGTAGCCTTAGCCCCATTCAGACCATTAGGACTTGCAAAGAATGAGGGTGCAAAATGGGAACCTACACTTACTCAATTAAAGAATGCATTCCGCCATAGAGCAGAAATAGAAGGTGAATACATGCTCATGGTCGGGAGTTCTGATGGAAAATATGCTTGTCAGGGTCATATTGCGATTTTAGCAAATGGGGATATTGTACCTTGCCTTCTCTTACCTGATTTATCTGAAGGGAATATTTATGAAAACAATATTGTTGAAATTGTTAAAAAGGCTAGAAGAAAGCTCTTATTAAAATATAAACTAAAAGGTCATTGCGCTTCTTGCCCAAGCGTTCATGTCTGTTGTGGATGTAGGGCAAATGCATATATTTATTTAGGTGATATCAAAGCTTCCGATCCAAAATGTTTCTTTAATCCTGAAGCTCCAGAAAAATGTCTTAAAGAATAACTTAATAATAAATAATAAAAAATATAAAATACATATTATAATAATTAAGTTTTAAAATCATTCCCATGAGCGACGAGGATAAATTTAGAGCACAATTCGTAAAAAAATCTATTTTTAAGCAAGCAAGTTCTCTT
Source organism: Promethearchaeota archaeon (assembly GCA_016839905.1). The sequence goes on from JAEOTJ010000491.1 coordinate 6,858, forward strand.
GATTTAAGTTATGTTCCTCCTAAAGTATTATGTCGAGATGATATAATAAATACTTTAATCTTTAACTTTAGGAGAATATTAGATGAGAAAGAACAGCCCTCAATTAATTGTTTATTATTAGGAAAAGGAGGTATAGGAAAAACTTGTACAGCAAAATATTTTGGAAAGAATTTTAAGGCCGTAGCAATTGATAAGGAAGTCAATGTCTTTTTAGAATATTATAATTGTATTAATTTTAGATCAAAATCTAAGATCATACGAGAATTATTAGCTAAATACACGCACGGCTCAGGACGTGGATATTCTGATGATGAGGCATTAAAGCTAATTTTAACTAAATTAAATAGAGAAAATGGCTATATGTTGCTAATAATTGATGAAATTCACCTTTTAAAACCGGATGATGTATTAGCATTTCTGGACATCGCAGAAACTTTTGGTCATCATAATGCAAAACTCTCATTAATATTAATTTCAAGGATTAATGATTGGATGAAAATTGAAAATGAGAGAATTCTTAGCAGATTAAACGAAAAAATTAAATTAAAACCTTATAACTTTGAAGACGCAATGGAGATTTTAGAATATAGGTGCGAGCTAGCCTTTAAAGAAAATGTTATTTCAGAAGATATTTTATCAATGATTAGTGAAATAGTAGTTCAACATAATAACATGCGTCATGGTATTGAAATTTTAAGAAAAAGCGGGCTATATGCAGATAAAGAAGGTTTAGAGTCAGTATCTGCAGATATTATACGTGAAGCTTCAAATGAAGTATATTCTACATTTAGAGGGGATCTTATTGATCAATTAAATGATCAAGAACTCTTAGCTCTTTATGGAGTCGTGAGATCTTTAATAAACAAAGATGAACCTTATACATTAGTTGAAGATGCTTTTGAGGAATATCAAGCAATATGTGAAACCTTTAATAAAGAACAGCACGTTAAGATGAGTTTTAGAAAATATATTCGACAATTAAATCAACTTAAAATTGTTGCCTCAAAAACTGTAAGAATAGAGGAATCTCAGAGAGGACGACATTTGGAAATTACTTTATTAGATATCCCCGCAATAAAACTTGAAGAACTCTTGATGAGTCTTTTTGATAAAAAATTTTCTAGTTAATTTCTTTCTTAAATCATTTATATAATTAATTTAATAAGCTAAAATCTATAGATTGTTTTATTATAATTATATTATAAAGCTCTTTTATCTTCTTTAGACTTGCTATACCATTCTAGCCATTCTTTTCTTCGACTTTTTTTTTGTGTTAGGTCATCATCATCTTGTCTATTTTCTTCTCTAATTTTTTTCCAATACATATCAAGTTCATGTCTTGTTAAAGAAAGTCCACAAGAATTACAAACCATTTGTTTAATATATGAATTAAAAGTCATTTTTCCTCCGCAATCCAGGCGCGTATAAAAAAATACGGTCGCTTTCTGGGCATCGGGCCATTTTTTTTATTTCCTCATAAACTCTTTAGAAAACTACATGTTATCTTTTTTTTATTACTGTTAAAATAATTATATTAACAATAATTCCATATTATAATAATTTTATTACAGATAAAATAATTTGAATAGGCTTTACTAAAGGAATGAACTTATATGAAATCAGATGTATATTTTTTTACCGCAAGAACGCATTCACATGAGGAGAGCATGTCTAAAGTAAAAGGACCCTTAGCCTTAAAAAAGATTGGAATCGAAGATAAAATTCAAGAAAATGATAAAGTTGTTATAAAAACTCATTTTGGAGCACTTGAGAATGTAAGATATATTCGACCCTCATATATTCGCTTTTTATGTGATTATATTAAAAGTTTAGGATGTATCCCCTATGTTGCCGAGTCATGCGGATGGGGTGCTCCAGAAAGCTTTTCTGGCGCCCATACTGAATATAGTGGACGTGCAAATGAAGAAGAATATTTAGATGTTGCTTTAAAACATGGATATACAGAAGAAACAATGGGTGCTAAAATAATAATGCTAGATGGCCCTGATGGAATTGATTATGAAGTTCAAGAAACTAATGGAAAAATTTTTAATGAAATTTTAGTTGCAGGGCGTTTAAGAGAATTTAATCATTTAATCCTTGCGACTCATTTTAAGGGTCATTATGGAGCGGGATTTGGAGGGGCAATAAAGAATTTAGGTATAGGATGCGTATCAAAAGGAGGGAAAGCGGAAGCGCATTTAGGAAAAGGAATCGATTATGAGTTTGATAAATGCGTGCCAGAATGCAATGAATGCATAAAATTATGTCCAACTAAAGCTTTAACTAAAGATAAAAACAATAAATTGACTAAAGATAATGATAAATGTAGATACTGCTACATGTGTCCATCTGCATGTAAAAATAAAGTCATCCATCTTAGAAATTCAACTACAGAGGGATTCATTACACAGATGATTGACAATGCTAAGGGAGTTGTTGATTATTATGGGAAAGATCGCATTTTCTATATTAATTATGCAATCGATATAACTTGGCAATGTGATTGTTGCGGGGGTACGGATATACCGATAATACCAGATATTGGTATTTTATCCTCTCGGAACCCAGTAGCTCTAGATCAAGCATGCATTGATCTCACTCATTTATCCCATATGAGCCCTCATTCCATTTTAAGTGAAGTTGAAAACTTGCCTTTAAAAGATGGAAAATGTGATTGGTTTTCTTATTTACCGAGATTTGACTCTGAAAATAAGATTGATTTAAATCGCGAAGGGATTATCTCAAAAAACTGGGAATTAGAATTAAAATTAGCAGAAGAAATAGGATTAGGGTCTCGTAATTATAATCTAATAGAAACAATCATAGAGAAGAAAAAAAATTATTAATTCTATTATGAATCAATATCAAGGATTTTTTTAACCAACTTCTTTTTTTCTTCTAAGTTTGCTTGCCTATTAATCATTATTCTTTGAGCTTGGGGAGATCCAGCACCATGTAATGATTCGCCTTTAAAACTAACGCCTGTTTGACCGTACGTGAAGGTTTCTATGAATCTTAGAATTTTAAACCTATCTTCTACTGCTAATCCATCACAGGTCGCAAGATACTTCTTTAGAAGAGGACCGACTTCTTTACATTCAAAATCCGCAGCAGAAGGTAAAGTCATAATTATTCCTCCTGCAATATCTTCCGCTAATCTCGCCATATCATAAGGAAAGCGAGTTACATTTTGTTTACAGACATTTGCTAAGAGCATATTTTCCTCATAATTTCCTGCTTCTCTTTGAATACCTAAAGCACTACAAGCAATTCCACATGCATACAATGTTTCATTTAAATGAACCATCTCAACTAATTTATCTTTTATATGGGAGGCATTCTGTACACCATTATATTGGGCAGCTAAGGCAGCCCCCCCTATCAAGGTATCTCCTACTCCGGATTTGCAACCACCATAGCTCTGTCTATGAAAGCCAGCGAATCTGTTGACAATTTCTCCCGAAAATTCAATCTCTCCTTTCATAAAAATTCTTTCATTAGGAATAAAAACATCTTCAAAAATAGCAAATACTTCATGCATTCCATATTTTTGATTTCCCACATCTATTTTTATATCTTCAATTTTTCGAGTATCGCATGACTGGCGCCCATAAATTAGGGTTATACCTTTATCATCTTTATCTAATCCAAAACAAACGGCATATTCTTCTTCTCCAGGTCTCATATTTAAAGTTGGCATGACTAATACTCTATGAGAATTAAGGAATCCTGTTTGATGGATTTTAGCACCTCTTACGATTATTCCTTCATCACTCTCATCTACAATATGGAGAAATAAATCAGAATCTGATTGGTCTTTTGGTCGCTTGGATCTATCCCCTTTTGGGTCCGTCATTGCGCCGTCAACGGTAAGATCTTGCTGTTGAACTTCAATCCAATAATTCTTAAAACGTTCATGATAATTAGTGTCATATTTTTTATCAATTTCAAAAGTAACACTGTACATCGCATTAGCAGCATCCCATCCCGGACATCTTGCAAAACATGAACCTGTATGATTACCCATTAATCGCTGCATCTGGACTTTTTTAATTAAATCCTCGGTCGATTGATGGATGTGACAAAATCTATTTATCGTATCACCCGTCATATGAGAAGTTGCTAGCATTAAGTCTTTATATTCAGGAATTTGGGCAAGTTCATACGACTTTTTAGTTGAATTAATAGTTGGAATAATGATTGGATGATTCCAAAATTCTTTGATTTTCTCGCCAAACATGTATAGATTGATATCTTTTTTTATACTTTCTAAATATTCTTCAGGAGTTTTTAAAGTCATTTTAAAATTTCACTTTTTTTTAAAAATTTAATATATTATACTTAATTTAACTTCTAATATAAATTAAATATGACTTTTATATAAAATAAATGTTAAATTAAAAGCATTATCAAGTAAATAACTAACTTTTAATAAAAGATGACTCTTCTCGTGATGTGGATTTTTTTTCAAACTTAGTTTTAATATTAGAAATCCTATTTCTTTCAATTTTGGTTATTCTATTTTCTAAAAACGTTATTGTTTCAATAATATTATTGATTTTTGTGTTCATCTTTTTTACTACAT